>NZ_CYTU01000001.1:305232-402596 GCF_001299375.1 Achromobacter sp. 2789STDY5608621
TGGCGCGCGCCAGCCGTTCCAGGTCGGCGTCGTCGCGGGCGTCCACCACCACGGTGGCGCCGGCCTGCGCGATGCGCGCGGCCAGCGACTCGGGCGTTTCGCCGGGAAGGGCCGCGACGTGGGCGCAGCCCAGCAGGGTCGGGATGTGGCTTTCGGTCACGGGCGTGACCGGGTCGGTGGCGGCCGAGGTGGCCGTGACCGGCAGGCCGCTCACCATCAGCACGCCGTCTTCCACGGTGCGGCCGGTGGCGGGAAAGGCCGGGCACACCACCGCGATGGCGTCGTCGCCCCAGGCCTCGCGCGCCGCGTCGATCTCGGCCTTGAAGGCGCCGCGCAGCGTCGAGTCCACTTTCTTGTACAGCCGCGCGACGCCGGCGGCGCGCAGCCGCTGGACGTTGCGCCGGATCACCGCGCCGGCTTCACTGGCCGGCAGGGCGCGGCTGTGGGTGGTGACCGCCAGCACGTCGACGTCGTCGGCGGCCGGCGCGGCCAGCGCCTCGTGCGCGCCGTCGATCGACAGGCGGGTGGTCCAGCCGGCCCGCACGAACTGCACGGCGGTGTCGCCGGAGCCGGTCAGGTCGTCGGCGACGATGGCGATGGCGGGCGTCACAGGGCCTCCCCGCGGGCCTCGCGATAGCCGCCGGCGGGCGTTTCGTCGCTGGCGTCCACCGGCTTGAGTTCGCCGGCGCGCTTGAGGAAATACGAGGCCAGCACCGGCGCCAGGATCGAGCTGATCAGCACACATGCGGCCACTTGCGCGGTGGCCGTGGCCACGTATTGCTGGAAGTTGGGATCGGCGGCCGCGACCACGGCGGGCGTGGCGATGGCGTTGCCGGCGGTGGTGCCGGCCGCGAAGCCCAGGCCGCTCTTGCCGCCACGGCGCAGGATCAGGCGATAGCCCAGGTAGACCAGGCCGCCGGTGATGGGGCTGATGATCAGGCCCAGGATCAGGCCGCTGACGCCGCCGCTGACGACCGCGCCCAGGTTGATGCCGGTGCCCAGGGCGAAGGCGAAGAACGGGATGACGATGTTGGGCACGGGCTTGAGCACGTCGCGCCACTTGGGATCGAGGTTGCCGACCACCACGCCCAGCAGGAACGGCACCAGCGCGGCGACCAGGGCGATCATGGGAATGTCGGCCAGGCCCGAGGCGCCCAGGAACAGCAGGCTGAAGAAGGGGCCGTCGTTGATGGCGCTGGCGACGTAGGCGCCGCGGTCGCGGGCATCGCCGTACTGGCCGGTGTACGCCAGCCACAGGCCGCCATTGCTGTTGTCGAAGGCCGCCAGCATCGCCAGGATGGAGATGCCCAGCACGCCGTCCAGGCCGACATAGGCGCCGAGGATGATGATGAGGGTGGCGGGCACCAGCGTCTTCATCAGCAGGATGGTGCCGGCGGTGGCCAGGATCGGGCCGCCGGTGCGGGTGTTGACCTGGGTGCCGGTGGCGAAGATCAGCAGGGCGATCAGCGGCAGGGCGCTGTTCTTGAACAGGGCGGTGGTGAAGCCGCCGATGGCCAGCGCGTCGGGCGCGAAGGTGCCGATCAGCGAACCCAGGATCAGCGGTACCAGCATCAGGCCGCCGGGGATTTTCTGCATCGTGCCAAAGAAAGGCGAACGGGTGGTTTCGGTCGTCACTATCGGAGTCTCCAGGGGGATTTTCTCGCGGCGCAGACGTTCATGTGTGCGTCTGTCAGGGGGTTGAAAGCCGCCAGTGTACACCTGTACGTACAGCATGTACGTACAGGGTCTTCCCGTGTGGCGCGAGCGCGACGCCTGCCGGCCCGCTCAATCCAGCCCGACGAAACCGCCGGTCTGGTGGCTCCACAACCGCGCGTACAGCCCGCCCTGGGCGATCAGGCTGGCGTGGCTGCCGGATTCGACGATGCGGCCGCCGTCCAGCACCACCAGCCGGTCCATGCGGGCGATGGTGGACAGGCGGTGCGCGATGGCGATGACGGTCTTGCCCTGCATCAGCGCCTCCAGGCTCTCCTGGATCGCGGCCTCGACCTCGGAGTCGAGCGCCGACGTGGCCTCGTCCAGGATCAGGATGGGCGCGTCCTTGAGCAGCACGCGGGCGATGGCGATGCGCTGGCGCTGGCCGCCCGACAGCTTGACGCCGCGCTCGCCGACGTGGGCGTCCAGGCCGCGGCGGCCGTCGCCGTCGACCAGGGCGTCGATGAATTCGGCGGCGCGGGCGCGCTCGATGGCGTCGCGCACCTGCGCCTCGGTGGCGTCGGGCCGGCCGTACAGCAGGTTGTCGCGGATCGAGCGGTGCAGCAGCGAGGTGTCCTGGGTGACCACGCCGATCTGCGAGCGCAGGCTTTCCTGGGTGACCCCGGCGATATCCTGGCCGTCGATCAGGATGCGGCCGCCTTCCACGTCATACAGGCGCAGCAGCACGTTGACCAGGGTCGACTTGCCGGCGCCGGACGGGCCGATCAGGCCGATCTTCTCGCCCGCATGCACCGTCAGGTCCAGGTGCGGGATGATCTGGCGGCCGCTGCCGTAGTGGAACGACATGTCCTCGAACCGCACCTCGCCTTGCGTGATGCGCAGGGGCACGGCGTCGGGGCGGTCCAGCACCTGGCGTGGCTGCGCGATGGTGGCCAGGCCGTCCTGCACCATGCCGACGTTTTCGGAGATGCCGTTGACCTCCCACATGATCCAGGCGGACATGTTGTTGATGCGGATCACCAGGCCCAGGGCCAGCGTGATGGCGCCCAGGCTGATGCCGCCGATGCTCCACAGCCACAGCGCCAGGCCGGCGGTGCTGGCGATCAGCACGCCGTTGAGCGTGTTGATGGACACGTCCATGGCGGTGATGACGCGGGTCGACAGGCGCTGTTTTTCGGTCTGCTCGGTCATGGCCTGGCGCGCGTAGTCCTCCTCGCGGCGGGCGTGGGCGAACAGCTTGAGCGTGGAGATGTTGGTGTAGCCGTCGACGATGCGGCCCATCAGCTTGGAGCGCGCTTCCGAGGCGATGACGGCGCGCGCCTGCATGCGCGGCACGAAGTACGCCAGCATGCAGCAGTAGATGACGATCCACAGCACCAGCGGGATCACCAGGCGCCAGTCGGCCTCGGCGAACAGATAGAGCGCGCTGGCGGCGTACAGGATCACGTGCCACAGCGCGTCCACCGATTGCACCGCGGAATCGCGCAGCGAATAGCCGGTCTGCAGCACGCGGTTGGCGACGCGGCCGGCGAAGTCGTTGTGGAAGAACGCCAGGCCCTGGTTCAGCACGTAGCGGTGGTTCTGCCAGCGCACCAGCGTGGTCAGGCTGGGCGAGATGGTCTGGTGCGACAGCAGGTCGTGCGCCGCGATCGACAGCGGCCGCAGCACCATCACCACGAACGCCATCCACGCCAGTGTGTAGGCGTGCTCGCGGAAGAAGTCCGCCGGCGGCGTGTGTTGCGCCATGTCGACCAGGTCGGCCAGGAAGCTGAACAGCGCCACTTCCACCAATGCGCCGCCCAGGCCCACCAGCAGCAGGATGGCGAAGATCGGCCAGACCTGCCGCAGGTAATAGGCGTAGAAGCGCAGCACGCGCCCTGGCGGGGTGATGTCGGGGGCGTCCCGGAACGGGTCGATCAGGTTTTCGAAGTAACGAAAGACGGGATTCGAGGCGGGGTTCGGTTTGGCGCCGGGCATGGGAGGTCCATAGGAGGAGGCCGCCCAAGCGTATCAGGGTAACCCCTTAAAAATAAAGGGGTCGCGCGCCGTCAACCGTATTGCGCGCGCCGCGTTCCGCCTTCGCGGCGGCTGGCCTTTTCCGCCACGATGTTGTCCTGCGCCATGCGCCGGCCGCGCTGCTCGATGCGGGTCAGCAGGTCGCGCAGCAGGGCGACCTCGGCGGCGTCCAGGTCCTGCACCAGCAGGTCGTTCAGCCGCATCACCTCCGGCAGCAGGGCGCGGTAGCGGTCCAGGCCGTCGGCGGTGGCCTCGATGCGCACCACGCGCCGGTCGGCGCTGTCGGGCAGGCGCCGCAGCCAGCCCTTTTCGCACAGCGCGCCCAGGGTGCGGGAGGTGCGCGCCAGGTCGAGCTTGGCGGCGGCGGCCAGTTCGGCCGAGGTCATGATGCCGCCCTCGACCGCACAGGCCAGCAGGCGCCATTCGCGCCGGGTGATGCCGAAGCGGCCTTCGCACAGGCGCACGAAGACGGGGTTGGACTGCGCCCAGGCCTGGTACAGCTGGTACATCAGCATTCCGGCCAGGGGATGTTCGACGGGGTGGTCCATATCGTTATGGCAAGTACTGGATTAGATCAAGCAATCGTCGCGGCGCTACAGTCGTCTCGCCTATCCAGGCCAGGCCCGGCATGCATAAACATAACCGACAGCGGGCCATTGTCACCAGGAGACTAGCGTGCGTAATTGGATTTCCTGCGTCGCGTTCGCGGCGTTCGCGGCGGCTTCGGCCGCGCCGGCCTGTGCCCAGCAGGCGCCGCTGGACGGCGCCCTGACCATCGTGGTGGGCTACCCGCCGGGCGGCAGTTCCGACCGCATCGCGCGGCTGGTGGCCGACCGCCTGAAGGACCGGCTGGGCGTGACCGTGGTGGTCGAAAACAAGACAGGGGCCGGCGGCCGCATCGCGGCCCAGGGCCTGCATGCGCTGGCGACGCGGCAGAACGTGCTGATGCTGGCCAATCCGGCGGTGATGGTGGTGGCGCCGCTGGTCTACGCCGAACCCGGCTACGACGCCCGCCGCGACTTCCAGCCGGTGTCGCTGGTCAGCCGCTACAAGTTCGCGCTGGCGGTGGCGGCCAATTCGCCCATCCGCGACGTGGCGGGGTTACGCCAGTGGCTGCGCGACAACCCGCGCCAGTTCTCCGTGGGCGTGCCGGCCACCGGCAGCCTGCCGCACTTCTTCGCGCTGATGCTGGGCCGCCAGATCGGCCAGGAGCCCGAGGTGGTGGGCTACCGGGGCTCGGCGCCGCTGATCTCCGAACTGATCGGCGGCGTGCTGCCGCAGGCGGTCGACACGCTCGACACGCTGCTGCCGCAGCACCGCGCCGGCAAGATCCGCATCCTGGCGACGTCGGGCGAGAGCCGCGATCCGCTGCTGGCGGACGTGCCGACCTTCCGCGAGGCCGGCGTGGACCTGGCGGCCGACGGCTGGAACGCGTTCTTCGCCTCGTCGGCGATGGCGCCGGCCAAGGCCGCCCGGCTGGGCGAGGACATCGCCGCGGTGATGCGCGATCCGGCCATGCAGCAGGCGGTGCGCGAGTCGTATCTGGAGCCGGTGACGGCGGATGCCGCCGCCACCGGGCGCGAGCTGGACGCCTACCGGGCCCAATGGGAACCGGCGGTGAAGGCGTCCGGCTTCACGGCCACGCAATAAGGCGGGCAACGATGAGCACGGTGCAGAATGTGTTGTTCATCATGGCCGACCAGCTGCGGGCGGACCACCTGAGCTGCTATGGCCATCCCTATTTGCAGACGCCCAGCCTGGACGCGCTGGCGGCGCGCGGCGCGCGCTTCGACCGCGCCTTCGTCAATTCCGGCGTGTGCGGCCCGTCGCGCATGAGCTATTACACGGGGCGCTATCCCTCGCGCCACGGCGCCACCTGGAACCGGGTGCCGCTGTCGGTCAACGAGATCACGCTGGGCGAGTACCTGGCGGGGCAGGGGCGCGACCTGGCGCTGGCGGGCAAGACCCACGTCATTCCCGACCGCGCCGGCATGGACCGCCTGTCGATCGACGGTGGCTCCGAGCTGGGCGCGCTGCTGTCGCGCGGCGGCTTCATCGAGGTCGACCGCTACGACGGCCACCACGAGCCGGGCAAGGAGAGCGGCTATCCCGCCTTCCTGCGCAGCCAGGGCTACGACAGCGCCGATCCGTGGACCGATTACGTCATCGCCGGCGTCGACGCGCATGGGCGCGTGGCCAGCGGCTGGAACATGCGCAACGTGCACCTGCCGTCGCGCGTGGCCGAACCGCATTCGGAAACCGCCTACATGACCGACCAGGCGCTGCGCTTCATGCAACAGCGCGGCAGCCAGCCCTGGGTGCTGCACCTGAGCTACGTCAAGCCGCACTGGCCCTACATGGCGCCGGCGCCCTATCACCAGCGCTACACGGCCGACCAGTGCCTGCCGGTGCGCCGCAACCGCGAGGAACTGGCCGGCGCGCATCCGGTGGTGGCGGCCTACCGCCAGCACGAGGAAAGCGTCAGCTTCTCGACCGACGAGTGCGTGCGGGTGGTGCGGCCGGCCTACCAGGGGTTGATCCGCCAGCTCGATGACCATCTGGGGCGGCTGTTCGACTACATGGAAGGCGCGGGCCTGATGCGCAACACGCTGATCGTGTTCACGGCGGACCATGGTGACTTCCTGGGCGACCACTGGCTGGGCGAGAAGGAACTGTTCTACGACACCGTGCAGCGCGTGCCGTTCATCGTCATGGACCCGTCGGCGGCGGCCGACGCCACCCGGGGCCAGGCGCTGGCGGACATGGTGGAAAGCGTGGACCTGGTGCCGACGGTGCTGCGCGCGCTGGACGCGCCGCGGCCCTGGCACCGGCTGGAGGGGCGCGAGCTGCAGACCGTGCTGCATGGCCGCGGGGCGGACGAGCCCTGGCGCGACTGCGTGTTCTCGGAGCTGGACTACAGCTTCCGCCAGGCGCGCATCCTGCGCGGCAAGACGCCGCAGAACGCGCGCGCCTGGTCGGTGCGCACCGACCGCTGGCGCTACGTGTACTGGCTGGACGAACCCGAGCAGCTGTTCGATCTGCAGGCCGACCCCGACGAGTTCCAGGACCTGGGCGCCAGCGCCGGCCATGCTGCGGTGCGGGCGCAACTGCGCGAGCGGTTGTTCGACTGGATGCTGCGCGGCAAGCGCCGCACCACCATGAGCGACGCGGCGGTGGAGCAGGGCACCAACGCGCACAAGCGCGCCGGGGTGTTCTTCGGCCAGTGGTGATAGACCCAGGGCGGCGGCGCGGGCGGATCGCCCGTCGCCGCGCCCGCGTCGGCATCAGGCGCCGGCCGTGTCCTTCTGCGGCGCCGCGGCGGCCGGCTTGAGCTCGCGCCGCAGGATCTTGCCGACGTTGGTGCGCGGCAGCTCGTCGCGGAACTCGATGTAGCGCGGCACCTTGTAGCCGGTCAGCTGGGTGCGGCAGTGCGCGATCAGCGTCTCGGCGTCCAGGTTGGGATCCTTGCGGATCACGTACAGCTTGACCGCCTCGCCCGAGCGTTCGTCGGGCACGCCGATGGCGGCCACTTCGCGCACGCCCGGATGCAGCGCGGCGGCGTCCTCGACCTCGTTCGGATAGACGTTGAAGCCCGACACCAGGATCATGTCCTTCTTGCGGTCGACCAGGAAGACGTAGCCGGTCTCGTCGACGTAGCCGATGTCGCCGGTGCGCAGGAAGCCGTCGGACGTCATGACCAGCGCGGTCTCGTCGGGCCGGTTCCAGTAGCCGCGCGTCACCTGCGGGCCGCGCACGCAGATCTCGCCGCGCTCGCCCAGGGCCACCTCGCGTCCGTCGTCATCGCGGATCGACAGGTCGGTGGAGGGCACCGGCAGGCCGATCGAGCCGGTGAAGACCTTCACGTCGAGCGGATTGATGGTCACGGCCGGCGAGGTCTCCGTCAGGCCGTAGGCCTGCGCCAGCGCCCGGCCGGTGACGGCCAGCCAGCGCTCGGCCACGGCGCGCTGCACCGCCATGCCGCCGCCCATCGTCAGGCGCAGGCGCGAGAAATCCAGCTTGGCGAAGTCGGGGTGGTTGAGCAGGGCGTTGAACAGCGTGTTGACGCCGGTGAAGGCGCTGAACGGTACCTTGCCCATCTCCTTGATCAGCCGGGGGATGTCGCGCGGGTTGATGATGAGCAGGTTGCTGGCGCCGATCTTCATGAAGGCCAGGCAGTTCGCCGTGAGCGCGAAGATATGGTAGAGCGGCAGCGCGGTGACGATGCACTCCTCGCCGTCCTTGACCAGCGGCTTGATCCAGGCATGGGCCTGGGTCACGTTGGCGGCCAGGTTGCCGTGCGTCAGCATGGCGCCCTTGGCCACGCCGGTGGTGCCACCGGTGTATTGCAGGCAGGCCAGGTCGTCCTGGGTCAGCGCGACTTCGTCGAATGGCGCGTCGCGCCCGGCGCGCAGGGCGTCGCGCAGCCGTATCGCGCCGGGGATGGACCAGGCCGGCACCATGCGCTTGACGCGCTTGACCACGAAATCGACCAGCCGGCCCTTGAGCGGACTGAGCAGTTCGCCAATGGAGGTCACCAGCACCTTCTCGATGGCGGTGGCCGGCAGGGCCTTCTGCACGGTGGCGGCGAAGTTGTCGGCCACCACGATGGCGCGCGCGCCCGAGTCCGCCAACTGGTGCTCGAGTTCGTGGGCGGTGTAGAGCGGGTTGCAGTTGACCACGACGCAGCCGGCGCGCAGCGCGCCGAACAGGCACACCGGATACTGCAGCAGATTGGGCATCATCAGCGCCACGCGGTCGCCCTTGCGCAGGCCGTTGGCGCGCAGCCAGGCGGCGAAGTCGCGCGTCAGGGCGTCGAGTTCGCCATAGCTCAGGGACTTGCCCATGCTGATGTACGCGGTCTTGTCCGCGAAACGCCGGCAGCTGTCGCGCGCGATCGAGACCAGCGTGGTGGCGTCGTCCAGCTCGATCTCCGCGGGCACGCCCGGGGGGTAGCTCTTTTGCCAGATTCGTTCCATCTTTACGGGGTTCCCAGTAGGGCTTTTTTCAGGGAGGACTGCGCCGGGTTGTCGCCCAGCCATACCCGCAGCAGGGCGCGGGCGAAGGCGGGATCGTCGATGCGGCCGCGCTGTTTGCCGTTGTCGGTGATGGTGACGCCGCGGGCGTCGAAGTCCAGGTCGATCACGTCGCCCTCGCGCGCCGAGCCGATCTCGGCCATCAGCGATGACAGGCGGTCGGCATGCGCCTGCAGCGCGGCAAGCTCCTGCTTGTGGGTATTGTCCCGCAATCCGTCCTGCAGCGCCGCGTCCAGGCTCTTGCTGTCGACATCGCGCAAGAGTTGCAGCCGCATGCGGCGCGGTTCATTGCTGTTGATCAAGGCCGCGGCGTCCTGGCTCCTGGCGCTGGCGTACAGCGCCGCCACGTAGACCTTGACCACGAACTTGGTGCGCAGGCCGGCGCCGTTGAGCACCAGCGCATGGCCGCCTTCCGACAGCTGCTCGGGAACGCGCACGCCGGCGACCTCGACGTCGGCGCGCGCGGGGGCCGCGGCCAGGCAGGCGGCCAGGATCAGGCTCAGGGCGGTGGCGCGCCCTCCGGGGATGATGTCACGCATGGGTCTCCTCCAGTCGTTTTCTGCTTGTAGTACTTCTTGTCGGCGATGTAGATCGTGCGTTCCACGACGGCGTAGACGACGCCGTCCTTGTCCTTCAATTCCACGGTGTAGGTCCGGGTGGTCTCGTGGTCGCGGGCCAGCACGGCCCGGATGTCCGCGATTTCTCCCGGCGGCAGCCGGAAGTCCACATACAGCGTGGTGTAGGCGGGCTTGCGGTAACGGATGGACGCCGCCTTGTCCCACACGATGTGGTCCGCGCCCAGCGCGGCCATCAGCATGGTGGGGTGGGCGCCGTCGGTCACCGCGAACAGCGAGCCGCCGTACATGGAGCCTACGATGTTGCGCGTGCGCCGCAGCAGCGGCAGCTTGATGCGGATGTGCTGGAAATCCGGCGACACGTGCAGCACCCGGCCGCCGGTGGCGCGGAACGCCGGATGCAGGTTGAATCCCACCCGCATCAGGCGCGCGCGCCAGGTCGGCGACAGGCGTTTGAACCAATAAGGCTTCATGGTTCTTCTATCCGGCCTCGGTCACATGGCCTCGAACAGGCCGGCCGCGCCCATGCCGGTGCCGATGCACATCGTCACCAGCCCATACTTGCCGCCGGTGCGGCGCAGGCCATGGGTCAGGGTGGCGGTGCGGATGGCGCCGGTGGCGCCTAGAGGGTGGCCCAGCGCGATGGCGCCGCCCAGCGGGTTGACCTTGGCCGGGTCGAGCTTGAGCTCGCGCATCACCGCCAGCGATTGCGCGGCGAAGGCTTCGTTCAGCTCGATCCAGTCCAGGTCGTCCTGGGCGATGCCGGCGCGCGCCAGCACCTTCGGGATGGCGGCCATGGGGCCGATGCCCATGATTTCCGGCGGCACGCCGGCCACGGCGAAGCTGACGAAGCGCGCCAGCGGGCTGAGGTTGAACTCGCGCAGCACGCGCTCGGACACCAGCACCACGGCGGCGGCGCCGTCGGACATCTGCGAGCTGTTGCCGGCGGTGACGCTGCCGCGGGCGGCGAACACCGGCTTCAGGCGCGCCAGGCCCTCGGCGCTGGAATCGGGGCGCGGGCCCTCGTCGACCTCGACCAGGCGGCGGGTCTCGCGCACGTCGCCCTTGGCGCCGCCGGGCAGGCGCGTCACGACTTCGAACGGCGTGATCTCGGCGCGGAAATGGCCGGCCGCGATGGCGGCGTTGGCCTTCTGCTGCGAGGCCAGCGCGAAAGCGTCCTGGTCCTCGCGCGACACCTTCCACTGCTCGGCGACCTTCTCGCCGGTCAGGCCCATGCCGAAGGCCATGCCGATGTTCTCGGGGTGCGAGAAGATGGCCGGGTTGAGCGACACCTTGTTGCCCATGATCTGCGGCATCGCGCTCATCGACTCGGTGCCCGAGCCGATCATGATGTCGGCCTCGCCGGTGCGGATGCGGGCGGCGGCGTCGGCCACCGCCTGCAGCCCCGAGGCGCAGAAGCGGTTGACGGTGACGCCGGCCACGCTCTGCGGCAGGCCGGCCAGCAACAGGCCGATGCGCGCCACGTTCATGCCCTGTTCGGCTTCCGGCATGGCGCAGCCGGTGATGACATCGTCGATGCGCGCCGGATCCAGCCACGGCGTCTGCTTGAGCGCGCCCTGCAGCGCCGCCGCCAGCATGTCGTCGGGCCGGGTCGTGGCATACACCCCATTACGCTTGCCCACCGGCAACCGCGTCGCCGCAACGATGTAAGCCTCTTGAATCTGCTTGCTCATATCAATTCCTCGTATCCATAACGATCACCCTACGCCCGCCACGGTCCCCCACAAGCGGGGCCGCGCGGATCCGGCTCCGCCGGTCCGCCACCGGCGCCCCTGGGGGAGGCGCCGAAGGCGCTAGGGGGGGTCTAGTTCCGCAATGGCTTGCCGGTGTCCAGGGTGTGGCGGATGCGGGCCTGGGTCTCGGGCGTGCGCAGCAGCGCCACGAATTCCTTGCGCTCGACCGCCAGCAGCCATTCCTCGTCGACCTTGGCGCCGGTCTCGATCTCGCCGCCGCACAGCGCCACCGCGGCGCTGCGGGCCACGCGGTAGTCGTGGGCGCTGATCATGCCGCCCTCGCGCATGTTGACCAGCACCATCTCGAAGTTGGCGATGCCGTTGCGGCCGGCCACCGGCACGCCCTGCAGCCGCGGCGGCGGCACGTAGCCGGCGGTGGCGGCGGCGCGCGCCTGGCCGATGGCCACGAACAGCAGCTCGCCGGGATGGAACAGCACGATGTCCTGTTCGCGCGCGAAGCCCAGTTCGACGGCTTCGATGGCGCTCTTGGCGACCCGCGCCATGGCGATGGTCTGGAACACCGGCTGCAGGAACGGGAACACCTCGCCCGGCGTGGCGGTGGTGGCCGCCAGCGCCGCGGCGCGGCCGGCGAATTCCTTGCTGCCGCCGCCGGCCGGGATCAGGCCGACGCCGGCCTCGACCAGGCCGATGTAGCTTTCGAGCGCCAGCACGCGATGCGAGGCGTGCATCAGGAACTCGCAGCCGCCGCCCAGCGCCATGCCCTGCACGGCCGCCACGGTGGGGATCTGCGCGTACTTGAAGGACTGCGAGGTGCGCTGGAATTTCTCGACGGTGGCTTCCAGCATGTCCCATTGGCCCGCGGCGCAGGCTTCCGAGACCTGTTGCAGGTTGGCGCCCACGGCGAACGGCGCGTCATGCCAGATCACCAGGCCGTCGAACTCGCGCTCGGCGCGGGCCACGGCCTGCAGGATGCCTTCCAGCACCTCGGCGCCCAGCGTGTGGTTCTTGGAGGTGACCGACAGGATGGCGATGCCGGCGTCGACCTCGGGCAGGTTCCACAGGCGCACGCCTTCGTTTTCCCAGACCGTGACGCCGCGGTCGTCGGCGCCTTCGCCGAATACGCGCTCGGGGAACAGCTGGCGCTGGTAGACCGGCAGCGCCGAGCGCGGGTGCAGCTTGCCGCTGCGGGCGGAATACGAGCCGGCGGGCGTGTGCACGCCCTGGCGGTCCGGTTCCAGCGCCCAGGCGGGCAGCGGCGCGTCGCTCATGGCGCGGCCGGCGGCGATGTCCTCGGCCACGGCGCGGGCGATGGCCTGCCAGCCGGCGGCCTGCCAGGTCTCGAACGGACCCTGGGCCCAGCCGAAGCCCCAGCGCATGGCCAGGTCGAGGTCACGGGCGTTGTCGGCCACCTGGCCGAGCTGCGCCGCGCTGTAGTGGAAGATGTCGCGGAACAGGCTCCACAGGAACTGGGCCTGCGGATGCTCGCTGGCGCGCAGCGCGGCGAAGCGCTTGGCCGGATCGCGTTCCTTGAGCAGGGCGGCGACCTCGTCGGCCAGCTTGCCGGCGCTGGGGCGGTAGTCCTGCGCCTGCAGGTCCAGCACCTGGATTTCGCGGCCGGCCTTGCGGTAGACGCCGGCGCCGCTCTTCTGGCCCAGCGCGCCCTTGGAGATCAGGGCCGACAGCCAGGCGGGCAGCGTGAAATAGCGGTGCCAGGGATCGTCCGGCAGGTTCTTGTCCATGGTGCCGACCACGTGGGCCAGCGTGTCCAGGCCGACCACGTCGGCGGTGCGGTAGGTGGCGCTCTTGGGACGGCCGATCTTCGGGCCGGTGAGGGCGTCGACCTCGTCGAAGCCCAGTCCCAGGCGCTGGGTGTGGTGCATGGCCGCCAGGATCGAGAACACGCCGATGCGGTTGGCGACGAAATTGGGGGTGTCGAGCGCGCGGATCACGCCCTTGCCCAGCGTGGAGGTCAGCCAGGTCTCGAGCTGGTCCAGCACCGGCGCCTGGGTGTGCGAGGTGGCGATGATTTCCACCAGGCGCATGTAGCGCGGCGGATTGAAGAAGTGGATGCCGCAGAAGCGGTCGCGCAGGGCCGCCGGCAGGGCGTTGGCCAGCGCGTCGATCGACAGGCCGGAGGTATTGGAGGCGATGATGGCGCCGGGCGCGACGTGCGGCGCGATGCGCTCGTACAGCGCGGTCTTCCAGTCCATGCGCTCGGCGATGGCTTCGATGATCAGGTCGCAGCCGCGCAGCTGTTCGATATGGTCGTCGTAGTTGGCCGGGGTGATCAGGGCCAGGCGGGCGGGGCTGGCCAGCGGCGCCGGCTCGAGCTTCTTCAGGCCGGCCAGCGCTTTCTTGACGATGCCGTTGCGGTCGCCGTCGGGCGCCGCGAGATCGAACAGCGTGACGGGCACGCCGGCATTGGCCAGGTGGGCGGCGATCTGCGCGCCCATGACGCCGGCACCCAGCACGGCGACGTGTTTGACGACGAACTTGCTCAAGGAAGTCTCCTGAAAATGCGGGCGGAAGACGGGACCGGCCCGTCATCCGCCCCGGCAGGGCTAGAAGCGGGACGACAGTTGCAGGCCGAAGATGTGGCCGCTGCTGTCATAGGTGCCCGCGACGCGGCCCTTGGTCAGCTGGTTGCCGGACGTGGTGTCGATGTCCGTCTTGCGCAGGTAGAGATAGGTGTAGCCCAGATCGAGCGTGGTGTTCTTGGTGGCCTGCCACTGCACGCCGGTCGAGAACCAGTAGCGGTCGTTGTCGGGCAGCGAGGTCGGACGGTCTTCGGCCTTGTGGACCGGTGACTGATCGTAGGCCAGGCCGAACTTCCACTTCCAGTCGGGCGCGAACTTGTAGGACGTACCCACGGCGATGCGCCACGTGTCGCGGAAGTTCAGCGGCAGGTCGTCATCGCGCGCGCCGGTGCCGGAGTTGCGGATCTTCAGGTCGGGGATGCTGCTCCAGCCGGTCCACGAGATGTCGCCCAGCAGTTCCCATTTCTCGTTGAGCTGGTGGGTGGCGCTCAGGATCAGGGTGTCGGGCAGGTCGACCGAGGCCTTGGCGTCGAACGAGACCGACTGGCCGGTCGGGCCGATGTTGGTGATGTCGGTATCGCCCTTGGCGGTGTGCTTGATCTTGGAGCGGTACGACAGGCCGATGCGGGTGTCTTCGGTGGGCTGCAGCATGAAGCCCACGTTCCAGCCCCACGCGTCGCCCTTCAGGTTGAGGTCGGCGTCGCCGTTGGTGATGAAGGTGCCGCCGCCGGGCAGGGCCACGGGCACCACGGTCTTCTTCTTGTAGGTGGCGTCGATGTGCTGCCAGTTGACGCCGAAGCCCATCGAGAATTTGTCGTTGACCTTGTAGGCGATCGACGGGTTGACGTTGATGGTCTTGATCTCGAACTTGTTCGAGTGGTACTGGCCTTCCCAGCCCTTGTCGTATTCGGTCATCAGGCCGAACGGGGCGCCGACGCCCAGGCCGATGAACCACTTCTCGCTCAGCTGCCACGAGCCGTACAGGTTGGGCACGACGCCCAGGTTGCCGGCATCGCCGCCGTCGCCGCCGGTGGGACGGGTGCCGCCCAGCGCGGTCGGATTGCGGCTGTTGCCGTTGTCCGAAAACTTGAACGAGGGCTTGATCAGATTGACGCCGCCCGAGACATTGATGCCCGGCAGGTAGGTCATGCCCGCCGGGTTGTAGTAGATGATGCTGGCGTTTTCCGGATTTGCCGCCGAGCCCGCGTAAGCGTTGCCCAGGCCGCTGGCATTCTGCTCAAGGAGCTGAAAGCCGGCGCCGTGGGCGGCGCTGGTGGCGCCCAGGCCGACCACAATGGCGGACAGGGTGCTCAGGGACAATGAACGTCTGCTCATGGTACTGCCTCCTCATGTTGGATAGGTATGTCTCTATGGCACTGCCGGTCTCGTCGTCCCGGTCTATCCGGCTCAAGGGTATCCCGGCCGGTCTGTTGCTGCGCTAGGCACTGCGACTGCTTTGGTAATGCAGGGGTCCGCCCGTGAATGGCGCGAACCCGGTTCCGAAAATCACGCCGGCATCGGCCAGGTCGGCGTCGGCGACCACGCCGGCCTCGACCCGCTCGCGGGTGGCGTCGATCAAAGGCTGGATCAGGCGTTCGGCAAGGCCGGCCGGCGCCTGGCCGGGCTGGCCTTCCTTGACCGGCTTGCCGTCGCGCCAGGCGTAGAAGCCGCGGCCGCTCTTCTTGCCCAGGTCGCCGCGCGCCAGCTTCTCGGCCAGGCAGCGCGGCGGCTCGGCGCCGCCGGCCAGCTCCTGGCCCGCCGCGCGGGCGATGTCCAGGCCGACGGTGTCGGCCAGTTCCAGCGGCCCCATGGGCATGCCGAACGCCACCATGGCCGCGTCCACCGTGGCGGGCGACAGGCCTTCGTCGACGCTGCGCATGGCCTGCAGCATATAGGGCGCCAGCACCGCGTTGACCAGGAAGCCGGGCGCGCTGCGCACCGGCAGCGCGAGCTTGCCGATCTGGCCGACGAAGGCGCAGGCGCGCACCAGCGTGGCCTCGGCGGTGCCATCGGCGTGCACCACTTCCACCAGCGGCATCTTGGCGACCGGATTGAAGAAGTGGATGCCCACCAGCCGTTCGGGCCGGGCCAGGCCGCCGCGCAGCGTTTCCAGCGACAGGCTGGAGGTGTTGGTGGCCAGCAGCGCGTCGGCCTTCATGCGGGGTTCCAGCGCCTGGTACAGGCCGCGCTTGGCCTCGGGGTTCTCGCTGATGGCCTCGATCACCAGATCGGCCAGCGGCACGCCGCCGCCGGCGGGGTCGGGCACCAGCCGGTCGAAAGCCGCGCGGGCGGCGCGGCGGTCCTTCAGGCGGCGCGAGAACAGCGTCGCGGCACGCTTGATGGCGGGCGCGATGCGGGCCATGTCCTGGTCCTGCAGCGTCACGGTCATGCCCTTGAGCGCGCACCAGGCGGCGATGTCGCCGCCCATCACGCCGGCGCCCACCACATGCACGTGGCGCACCGGCGGGGCGCCGGCCTGGCGGCCGTTGGCCTTGAGGCGTTCCTGCAGGCGGAACACGCGCAGCAGGTTGCGCGCGGTGTCCGAGGCAATGATGCCGTCGATCAGCGCCGGGGCCTGCAGGGCGTTGCCGCCGTGTTTTTCCCACAGGTCGACGATGGCGGGCGCGGCCGGGTAGTGGCGCAGCGGATCCTTGGCGGCGATCTGCTTGCGGGCGCGGTTGGCGGCCACCGCCTTGAGCGGCCAGCGGTTCAGCCAGGCGCCCAGGCCGCGCGCGCGGCGCGGCGGCTTGCCGGATAGCACCATGCCGCGCGCCGCGGCCTGCAGCAGGCGGGTCGGCACGCGCGCATCGACCAGCCCCAGCGTGGCGGCACGGCGCGCGTCGGCGCCGCGGCCGGTCAGCATCATGTCGAGCGCGGCGGGCGCGCCGATCAGCGCGGGCAGGCGCAGCATGCCGCCCCAGCCGGGGAAGATGCCCAGCATGACTTCGGGCAGCGCCAGCGAGGCGCCGGGCGCGTCCTCCACCAGCCGGTAGCGGCAGGCCAGCGCGAGTTCCAGGCCGCCGCCCAGGCAATGGCCCTGGATCAGCGCCAGCGTCGGATAGCGCACCGCCGCCAGGCGGTTGAACAGGTTCCAGCCGCGCGCCACCAGGGCGCGGCCCTGTTCCGGCGTGTTCAGTTCGGCGAATTCGTTGACGTCGGCGCCGACGATGAAGCCGGTCGGCTTGCCCGAGCGGATCACCAGGCCCTTGGGCGGCTGCGCGTCGAGGGCATCCAGCACCGTCGCCAGTTCGGCCATGGTGTCGGCGGACAGCGCGTTGACGGCGCTGCCGGCGCGGTCGAACGTCAGCCACGCCAGGCCGTCGGCGTCGCGGTCCAGGCGCCAATGGGAGAGCGAATCCAGCGTGGTCATTGGCGGTCCTCCAGGGTTTCGACCAGCATGGCGCCGCCGAGGCCGCCGCCGATGCAGATGGCGGCCATGCCGCGCCGCGCGCCGCGGCGCTTGAGCGCGTCCAGCAGGTGCAGCACGATGCGGGCGCCGGAGGCGCCGACCGGATGGCCGATGGCGATGGCGCCGCCGTCCACGTTCAGGCGGGCAGGGTCGAGCGCGCCCCAGGCCGGCGTGCCGAAGTGCTCCTGGCAATAGGCGTCGTCCTGCCAGGCCGCCAGGCAGCCTAGCACCTGGGCGGCGAAGGCCTCGTTGATTTCCCACAAGTCCAGGTCATTGAGGCCCAGGCCGTGGCGTTGCAGGATCGGGGTGGCGGCGTGCACCGGGCCCAGGCCCATCATGGCCGGGTCGAGGCCGGCCCACTGGCTGTCGACGATGCGGCCCAGCGGTTGCAGGTTCCAGCGCCGCACCGCCTCTTCGGAGGCCAGCACCAGCATCGCGGCGCCGTCGGTGACCTGCGAGCTGTTGCCGGCGGTGATGTTGCCCCAGGGCTTGTCGAACACCGGCTTGAGCTTGGCCAGCTTGTCGGGGGTGGAATCGGCGCGCACGCCGTCGTCCTCGGCGTACAGCTTGCCCTGGGTGTCGATCAGCGGCGCGATCTCGGCGAAGGCGCCGGCCTCGCGGCCGGCCAGCGCGCGCGCGTGGCTCTGCGCCGAATAGGCGTCCATGGCCTGGCGGCTGATGCCGAAGCGGGTGGCGACGTTTTCGGCGGTCTGGCCCATGGACAGGCCCACCACCGGGTCGGTCAGGCCCTTGAGCAGGCCGATGACCGGCGCCAGGTGGCGCAGGCGCAGGCGGCCGAGCGTGGCGAGCTTGGCGCCGAGGCCGCGCGCGGCGTACCAGCCGGCCAGCCAGCGCACCATGTCGTCGGAAAACAGCACCGGCGCGCGCGACAGCGCGTCGACGCCGCCGGCCAGCACCAGCTGCGAGCGTCCGGTCTGGATGTTGGCGATGGCCGAGTCCAGCGCCTGCATGCCCGAGGCGCAGTTGCGCATCACGGTCCAGCCGGGCACCTTGTCGCCGCAGCCCAGGCGCAGGGCGATCACGCGGCCGATGTTGACTTCGTCGGGCGACGGCGCGGCGCAGCCCACGATGACCTCGTCCAGGTCCGTGGGCGTGTAGGGTTGGCGCAACAGCAGGCCGCGGCCGGCCTGCACGGCCAGGTCGCCGGCCGCGAATGGGCCGGGGCCCGTGCGCGCCTTCAGGAAGGGCGTGCGGGCGCCGTCGACCACGTATACCGGTTTGAATGCCATCCGATCTCCTCTGCGTGTTGACTGGGGCCCTCAGGCGGCCTTGCGTTCGGCCGCCGGCTTGACCGCGCCGGTGGCGCCGAGGTCAAAGGGGAAATCATCCACTTTCACCACGGTATCGCGCAAGGCATTACGGCGCTTGACCACCGCATATTCTTCGGCGGTGATGCCGCCGGCGGCAAAGGCGGCGTCGGCCAGGTCGCGCACGTTGGCCTGCGGGTTGCCCTCGAGCGCGCCGCTTTTCTCGAATTCGCGGATCTTCGACTCGATCGGTTCGGCTTCGAGCGTGGCCGCCAGCGCCTGCTCGATCGCGCCGACCGGTTCGTCGGCGGTGGCGGGCAGGTGGCAGCCGGCGGTCAGGCGGTCGCGGGTCGCGCCCGGGTTGATCAGCAGCCGCGCCACGTCCTGGCCCAGCTGGTCGGACGGCAGCGACTGCGGCCGGCCCCAGGGGAAGACGATGCGGCGCAAGCTCCACGCCACCACGCGGTTGGGATAGTTTTCCAGCACGCCGTCGATGGCGTCCTGCAGGCGGAACAGCGCGTCCTGCACCGACCAGTGCACCAGCGGCGCGTCGGCGTCCTGGCGGCCTTCGTCCTCGAAGCGCTTGAGCGCGGCGCTGGCCAGGTACATCTGCGACAGGATGTCGCCCAGGCGCGCCGACAGGCGTTCGCGGCGCTTGAGGCTGCCGCCCAGCACCAGCATCGAGGTGTCGGCCAGCAGCGCGAAGGCGGCCGAATAGCGGCTCAGCAGCTGGTAGTAGCGCTTCATCGCGGGCGCGACGTCGGCGTCGATGCCGACGAAGCGGCCACCGGTCAGCGCCGTGCCCAGCGCGCGCAGTTTGTTGCGCGTCACGAAACCGACATGGCCCCAGAAGGCGCCGTCGAAATCGATCAGGCCCTGCTTGCGGTCGGGCGACTGCGCCGCGCGCATCTCGGCCAGCACATAGGGATGGCAGCGGATCGCGCCCTGGCCGAAGATGATCAGGCTGCGCGTCAGGATGTTGGCGCCTTCCACGGTGATGCCGATGGGGATCTGCTGGTAGGCGCGGCCGAGGAAGTTGGACGGCCCCAGGCAGATGCCCTTGCCGCCGATCACGTCCATGCCGTCATTGACGACCTGGCGCGCGCGCTCGGTGACGTGGTATTTGACGATGGCCGACACCACCGAGGGCTTCTCGCCCAGGTCGACGGCGCCGGCGGTCATGCTGCGGGCGGCGTCCATCATGTAGGTGTGGCCGCCGATGCGGGCCAGCGCTTCCTCGACCCCTTCGAACTTGCCGACCGGGGTGCGGAACTGGCTGCGCACGCGGGCGTAGCCGCCGACGGCGCGCGCGGTCAGCTTGGACATGCCGGTGTTGGACGAGGGCAGCGAGATCGAGCGGCCGGCCGCCAGGCATTCCATCAGCATGCGCCAGCCCTGGCCGGCCATGGCCGGGCCGCCGATGATGAAGTCCAGCGGCATGAAGACGTCGTGGCCGCGGGTCGGACCGTTCATGAACATGGCGTTCAGCGGGAAGTGGCGGCGGCCGGTGTCCACGCCCGGGTGGTCGTGCGGCACCAGCGCGCAGGTGATGCCCAGGTCCTTCTTGCCGCCCAGCAGGCCGTCCGGGTCGTACAGGCGGAAGGCCAGGCCTAGCAGCGTGCAGACCGGCGCCAGCGTGATGTAGCGCTTGTCCCAGCTGACGCGCATGCCGATCACTTCGCGGCCCTGCCATTCGCCCTTGCAGACGATGCCGCTATCGGGGATGGCGGCGGCGTCGGAACCGGCCCACGGGCTGGTCAGCGCGAAGGCCGGCACTTCCTCGCCGCGCGCCAGGCGCGGCAGGTAGTGGTTCTTCTGTTCGTCGGTGCCGTAGTGCAGCAGCAGTTCGGCGGGGCCGAGCGAGTTGGGCACCATCACCGACACCGCCAGCGCCGACGAGCGCGTCGACAGCTTGGTCACGATCTCGGAGTGGGCATAGGCCGAGAACGCCAGGCCGCCGTATTCCTTGGGGATGATCATGCCGAGAAAGCCGCTGCGCTTGAGGTAGTCCCAGACCTCGGCGGGCAGGTCGAAGCGTTCCTGCGTGATGTTCCAGTCGTTGACCATGCGGCAGGCCTCTTCGGCCTGGTGGTCGAGGAAGTGCTGCTCCTCGTCGGTCAGGCGGGGGCGCGGGTAAGCCAGCATGCGCTTCCAGTCGGGGCGGCCGCGGAACAGCTCGCCTTCCCACCACACCGTGCCGGCTTCGAGCGCGTCACGCTCGGTGTCCGACATCTGCGGCAGCACCTTGCGGTAGAGATTGAAGATCGGCGCCGACAGCAAGGCCCGCCTGACCGGGCGCACGCCCAGCAGGACGACGGCCAGCAGCGCGATGACGATCAGCGCGACGATGACTGCGTTCATTTCCTTGTCTCCTTTCTCTAATTCTCTGGAACCGCCGCACCGCGCTGACCTCGGGGCATGCCCTAGGTGGCGGGATGCTGCGGCAGGGGAGCGCGCAGGCCGCCGAGCAGGAAGCTCATCAGGCGGGGCAGCAGCAGCTCGGGGTTGTCGGGTTGCTCGGCTTCGTCCAGCGTCCAGCCGGTCACCGAGCGCAACAGGTCGGTGCCGATGATGGCGTAGGAGGTGGCGCCAAGCATGAATTGGAAACGCCACACGATCTCGGCGCGCGGCACGTCGGGCAGCGCGGCGAAGAAGGCATTGCGGTAGCGCTCGAGCACGTCGGCGTATTCCTCGGCGAACAGCGCGCGGATGAAGCCGGCCGGGTCGGTCATGGTGCGCTCGAGCAGCGGCAGGAAGGTGCTGCCGGCCTGTTCGGGATCGGCGGCCAGCCGCAGCAGCGTGCCGAAGAAGGCGTCGACGATCTGCGACGGCTTGAGCGGCTTGCCCTGGGCCTGCGCCTCCAGTTCGTCCAGCAGCCGCAGGCGTTCGCGGTTGAGGACTTCCAGGCGGCGCTTGAGCACGGCCTGCACCAGCGATTCCTTGGAACCGAAGTGGTAGTTGACCGAGGCCAGGTTGACGCCCGCCGCGCCGGTGATCTGGCGCATCGACGTGCCGTCGTGCCCCTGCTGCGCAAACAGGGCTTCGGCGGTGTCCAGGATCGATTCGCGGGTGCTGGAGGATCTGAGTTCTTGCATCGGGTTGAATTCAAACGTTCGTTTGAAAGAAGTATGCGCAAAAGATGACAAGGATGCGATCCCGGCAATCCCGAATAGGGTTTACCCCTAAAAATGGAGGGCATCCCGCCCGTCCGGCGGAGCCTGGCGCGGCGCTCGTTCCTTTGCATGAGGGCCCCTGCGGTTGGCTGAGGAGGAGCGCGCCGCGTCGTCCAAAAGGCCCTGCGCCGTTTGTCCTCGGACGTGCGCCCTAGGATGAAAGCCGTCTGGAAGGTCGGGCCGAAACGCCGCAGTATCACTGCGAGGACTTGAGAGCGTGGCACCGTGGATGCGCCTGGCGAGCCCGATCGCCGTTCCGGTGCCGCAGGCCATATCGACCTGACACAGGAGCAGGAGACATGAAGACCTACAGAGTGGGGCTGTTGATCGACGGGACCGACCAGCCCGGCTGGATCCACGACATGGCTGAGTGGCTCGCGCGCAGCCAGGATTTCGAACTGTCCGCACTGCTGGTCTTGGAGAAAGATACCGCCGATCGCGCGCCGCGACTGGGCGCCAAGGCGTTGTTCGGCACGCTGTCGCGGCTCGAATCGCGCCTGCTGCCAGCGCGCCAGCGACAGATGCTGACCTGCCGTGATCTGCGCGACGGCCTGCCCGCATCGACCGCCGTGCTGACCCTGCCGGCCGGCCCGCGGGACAGTGGGCGCGATGACGGCGTGGCGGCGCTGGGGCTGGACCTGGTGATCATGCTGGGCGCGCTGCCGCCGCCGCCGCGCGCGCGGGTGGCGGGCTGGGCGCGCCACGGCACCTGGCGGCTCAGTTATTCCGACATCGCCGTGTCCACCAGCCGCTACGCGGGTTTCTGGGAGGTCTACCAGCGCGAGGACCACACCACGGTGAAGCTGTGGCGCATGGGCGCGAGCGCGGATGAGGACGCGCTGCTGGACCAGCGCAGTTTCAATACCGAGGTGTTCTGGCTGAAGAACCAGACCCGCGCGTTCAGCCTGGGCAACTTCATGGTCTACGACGCGCTGCTGGCGCTGGCGCGCGCGCGGCCGGGCGCGGCGCCACCCGGCATGCAGATCATGAGCGGCCAGCGGCGCGACGATCCGGCGGAGTGGGACAGCGCCGCCTACATCGCGCGCCAGGCCTGGTTAATGACCGATTTGATTGTGCGGCGCGTCATGGGACGCAATGTGCGCTGGCGCATCGGTATGTTCGCGTCGACCCGGCAGCAGGCGGTGGTATCCGAGGCCATGGTATTGCAACCACCCAAGGGGCGTTTTTTCGCGGATCCGTTCGTTTATATGCGGGGCGAGAATCCATATATATTTTTCGAAGATTACGATTTTCACTCGCGCAAGGGCACGATCTCCGTCGCCACCTATGAAAATGGGGCTTTCCAGCTGTTGGGGACGGCCTTGAACCTGCCTTACCATTTATCGTTTCCGTATATATTTGAATATGAAGGAACCACCTACATGGTGCCGGAAACGTGCGGAAATCGCAGTATAGAATTATGGAAATGCATCGAATTTCCATTGAAATGGGAATTGGATTTGACGCTGATGACCGATGTTTCGGCGGTCGATACCATTATTTTCAAACGTGGCGAATACTGGTGGCTATTAACCAATATCGACCGCGCCGACGGCCAGAATCACTGCGATGAATTGTTCGCGTTCTTCGCCGACTCGCCGCGCTCGAGCCACTGGACGCCACACGCCTGCAACCCCATCGTGCGCAACCCGATGCGGGCCCGCAACGCCGGAATCGTTGTCTCTCCTGGCGGAGAGGTGATCCGCTGCGCGCAGTACCAGGGCTTCTGCCACTACGGCAAGGGCGTCTCGCTCAACCGGATCGAAGAGCTGTCGCCGTCGACCTACGTCGAGACCGATGGCGAAATCCATTACGCCAGCTTCCTGAAAAAGCGCCATGCTTCAATGCACCATTGGCATCATCAGGGTGGTCATACGGTATTCGACTTCGCGTATATGGAGTAAATGACGCAAGCTACCGGAAAATAAAAGTGTTACCTATATTTCGATTGCGGCGGAAGGCCACGGGCATAATGTGTCGGTGGAAACATATAGACAAGTCTGCCGCCGAATCTGGCCAAGTCTTGCCTGCATTTCCGCTGGCGCCGGTCGCGCCCCTTCCCATCTGTCAGCGCCCTGAACACGGCCCTGCCGGCGTTGCCCGACAGGCGCGGCAGCGGCCTGCCAAGCGGCTCTCCGTCTCGGTGGGGTCGGTGGAAACCCTAGCGGATAAAAGGATGAGAGGGGTGTCTCATCCTGTTTTATGAGAACGTTTACGGCTAACGAATGATTTCTGTTTTTGTCGGATTATATCGCTTGCCAGCGTCTTGATTTTGCCAATTTCGAACCATAAGATGGGTTCATGCCATCCGTTATGTTGGCTACGAAAGTCTCCCAACCCAAATGGCCCGGTGCAGCGTCATTAGATATTCCGGGAATCGCGGACCACCCCCGCGGGGTTGGAAAAAAAATAGTCTTCAGCACAGCGAAGATCCCTTCTAGGCCTGTTGAACAACCGGGAGGACACCATGGCCAAGATGGTCCTGATTGAAGCCCATCCGCTCCTGCGGCTGGGTTTGTGGCAGATTCTGAGCAAGTTGGACGATGTGTGGGAAATCGAGGGAATGGGGTTGGCCGATGTCTCGAAGGCCAACGGGGCGCATGCCGGCGCAGATCTTCTGATCTACGGCTTGCCGGTGGACAGCGAGGAAGCCTGGAGCACGCTGCATGAGATCCAGCGTGAACTCAGCCCGAAGCGCATCCTGCTCTTGACCGATGTCATGCCGCTGCCGATGCCGGTGCAGGGCCTGCCCGGCGCCAGCGTCTACGGTTGTCTGATGAAGACGGCCTCGGTGGAGATCCTGGAAGCGGCCATCCGCCTGGTCATGGCGGGCGGGCAGTGCTTCCCGAGCGAGCAGGCGTTGCAGGCGCCGGCGCAGGCCAGCTGCGTGTTGCCGGCGCGCGAGGCCGACGACGCCGGCAAGGGCACCATGCCGATCAGCGCCGGCGCGCAGTTGCTGCAGATCACGCCGCGCCAGTACGAGGTGCTGGTGCTGCTGGCCAGGGGCTATCCCATCAAGACGGTCAGCCGCATGCTCAACATCTCGGTGGCCACCGCGAAGACGCATGCCTGCACGCTGTACCAACGCCTGCACGTCAAGAACAAGGGTGAAGCCGTGTACGCCGCGCTGCAACGCGGCGCCACGCTGGAATGGCATGAACCCAATGGTCGCGACGTGGACGCCGGGCAGCTGTACGGGCGCAAGCTGGGCTGACGCGCCGGGGCAGCCGGCCCCGGTTCGCGCCGCCTGCCCGGCGGTGCGCGGCCCTCGCCCTGCGGTCCGGCGGGATGCTCCCCCGCCATCCCGCCTAGGGCATTCACTGCAGCATCGGCGGTCGCCGTGCCGCAGCATTCCTCCTCCAATCATCCTCCTGCACGAGATTCAGCGAACGTAGCCGCTGATAGCATGGGTTGTGTCCGCAAGCATGGGTTGAGACGGCGAATCACAATGCCCGCCCGAGCCACCCCCCGCGGCGGACGAGATTCCCGTGAGCCGGGTGACGCGCCTGATCCGTCGTCGCTGCCGTGCGCCGCCTTGCCATGGGAACCGTGTCTGGGCCCTGTGTCACAAGGTTCCCCCCGGGATGACAACCGTTCTGATCGAAGACTACGCGCTGCTTCGTGTCGCTATCCAGCATGTGTTGGAGCGCGTGCGCAATGCCGAGGACATCCTGGCGATCTCGCCAGCCCATCTCTTGAACATGCCCGGCTCGATCAACCGGCCGGTGGAATTGCTGGTTGTCGGCTGCAGCGGCGTGGCCGAGCCCGACATCGGCCTGCTGTCGCAGGCGATGGCGCTGTTCATGCCGCGCCTGGTGCTGGCGCTGTACTCCGTGCTGGACCAGAGCGTCATGGCGGCCTGCGCCCGGGCCGGCGTGGCCGGCTACCTGCCCAAGGCCTCCAGCCCCGATGCGCTGGCGGCCGCCGTCAGCCTGGTGCTGGCGGGCGGGGAGTGTTATCCGCAGCCAGCGGCGCGCCTGCTGGGCGCCTCGCAGAACCCGGTGCAGGAATTGCGCGAGCTGACGCAGCGGCAGGAGGAGATCCTGCAATTGCTGGTGCAGGGCAAGACCATGCGCGAGATCGGCCAGCACGTGGGCATTTCGGTGGCCACCGTGAAGAGCCATGCGCGCACCCTGTACTGGAAGCTGAATGCGCGCAATCAGGCCGAGGCGGCCTACATCGCCGTGCAGATGGGCTTGGTGCGCGGCAGCGGCAAGCCTGGCGACTCCACATGAAATCCACCCATTGAACAATGGCGGCGCGCCCGGGAGCGCGCCGCCATGGATGCCGTCTGGTCGAGAGAGGGGCTCGTCAGCGGCCGCTGTCGCGGCGCACGGCGCTGGCGGGGCTGGGCGCGGCTGGCGCGGCGACGGGATCGACCACCGCGGCGAATTCCCGTTCGGCGGCCGCCAGCACCGCGTCGATGTGCAGATAGCGCAGCGCGTGGCGGCGCGCGGCGGTGCCGAGGGTTTCGCGGATCTGCGCGTTGTTGGCCAGCTTGCGCACCGCCTCGGCCATGGCCGCGGCATCCTCGGGCGGCGTGACCAGGCCGCAGTGCGCCACCACGCCGGCCAGCTCGGTGCCGCGCGCGGCGCCGCACACCACCGGTCGGCCGCTGGCCAGCATGCCGGTCAGCTTGGACGGCATGACCAGGTCGGCGGCGCCGGCGCGCTGCGGCAGCAGGTGGATGTCGGCGGTGTTCAGCAGCGCGCCCAGGCGTTCGCACGGCTGCAGGTCGAGAAAGCACACCCGCGCCAGGCCCTCGCACTGCGCCTGCAGCGGCGCGCGTTCGGGGCCCTGGCCGCAGAACACGAACCACAGGCGCGGCTCGTGTTGCAGCAGCCGCGCCACCTGCGCCAGCGTCTGCAGGCCCTGCTTGCCGCCCATGTTGCCCGAGTACAGCGCCACCACCGCGTCGGCCGGAATGCCGAGCTCGGCGCGCAGGTTGCCGGCGCGATCGGGGGCGATGGCGTTGACGTCGATCCAGTTGGGCAGCAGCACCGCGCGTTGCGGGTCGATGCCCTTGTACAGCGCCAGGTCCTGCATGCGCCGCGAAATCGTCGAGACGCGGTCGAAGCGCCGCATCAGCCAACGTTCGGCGCGCTGCACCAGACCGCGCAGCCGCGCGCCCTTGAGCAGGCCCAGGTCGAAGGCGGCGTCCACCTCGTAGTCCTGGATGTGCAGCCAGGCGCGCGCGCCGCACAGCCGCGCCGCCAGCCATGCGGCCGGCGCGCAGAAGAGGGCGGGCTCGACCACGAGGATCAGGTCCGGCCGGCCGGCCGCCGCCCGCAGCAGCGACGGCAGGCTGGAGAGCGCGAAGCTGGCCAGGTGCACCAGGCGCTTGGCGCCGCCGGGCTTGCGCGGCACCCACAAGGGCGCGCGCCGGACGTCGACGCCGGCGCGCGTCTCGCGGCGGTAGCGGCCGGCCTGATAGCCGTCGTGGACCTGCCATTGGGGGTAGTAGGGCGGGGCGGTGACCACGCTGACCTGGTGGCCGCGGGCGGCCAGCCATTCGGCCATTTCCGCGTTGTACTTGCCGATGCCGGTCAGTTCCGGCGCGTAGTTGATGCTGTACAGAAGGATCTTCATGCTGGCTGCTCCACGCGGGGTTTGACGGGACGGCAGGGGTTGCCCAGGCACACCATGGCCGGCGGCAGGTTGCGGAACACCGAGCTGCGCGCGCCGACCACGGCCTCGCGGCCGATGGTGACGCCGGGGCCGACGAACACGTCGGTGGCGACCCAGGCGCCGTCCTCGATGCGGACGGCGCGTTCGCGCAGCGGGAAGTCGGGCTTGCCGGCGTCGTGGTCGGCCGCGCACAGGTAGCTGCGCTGCGACACCACGGCATGGGCGCCGATATGGATCGGCCCCAGGCTGTAGATCACCGTGTCGTCGCCGATCCAGGCGTAGTCGCCGATTTCCACCTTCCAGGGATAGGTCACGGTGGCGCTGGGCCGGATCAGGACCTTGCGGCCGACGCGGGCGCCGAAGCAGCGCAGCAGCCAGCGCCGAAAGCCATAGGCCACCTGCGGCGACCAGCGGAACAGCGATCCCTGCACCAGCCACCACAGCTGCACCGTCAACGCCGAGCGGCCGCGCTGGCCGGGCGCCAGGGCGAACTGGTCGAGCCGCTGCAGGGCGCTCATTTGGCGGCTCCGGCGACCGTTCCCCCTTGTTGGCGTTCGGGCACGGCCAGCCGCGCCTTGCGGATTTCCTCGGTCTTGATGCGGATCTGCCAGTAGTACATGGCGCGGGCGATGGCGTAGTCGAAGCCGGCGCGGCCGTCGAGGAAACCCAGGCGCAGCACGTAGGAATGCAGGAACGAGATCGGCGCCTTGAACGGCATGGCCTGGAACACGCGCTTGAGCAGCGCGCGCGCGCCGACGTTGGCCTCGCGCGGGTCGTTCATCAGGCCCTTGATGCGCAGGTTGGCCTCCCAGTCGGAGTAGCGGTTGTGCTTGTCGAAGTAGTGGTAGAGCGAGTCGTGGTCGTTGTGCACCATGCGCGCCCGCAGCGCGAAGGTCTCGCCCTGCACCTGGGGCTGGTAGTGGCCCTCGACCTCCCACATGTGGGCCACGTCCAGGTCGTCGTAGTCGAGAAAGCGCGAGCGGTCGCGCGCCAGCAGCGCCAGCTTGTAGACGCGATGGCCGTGGCGCAGCTTCCTGCCGCAGAACACGTAGTCGAACGGCACGAAGGCGCCGCCGGCACCGGCGGCGAAGCGCGGCAGCGCGGCGCGGATCTCGGCGGCCAGCTCGGGCGTCATCTCCTCGTCGGCGTCGACGTACAGCACCACCGGGTGGGTGAAGGGCAGTTGCTCCAGGCACCACTGCTTCTTCTTGGGGTACTTGCCGTTCCACTGGAAGTTGCTGACCTTGGCGCCGAGCGCGGCGGCCATGGCGCAGGTGGCGTCGGTGCTGTTGGAATCGACCACGAAGACTTCGTCGAAGTCGGCCAGCGCCTTCAGGCACTTGGCGATGTTGCGTTCCTCGTTCTTGGTCATGACGACCACGGATACCGGTATCTTGGACATGATGCTTTCCTTTCAGGAGGCGCCGCGCCGCATCAGCGGCTGGAACAGCTCGATGACGTCGCGGCAGTGCCGCTCCAGTGAAAAGGCGTCGGCGCGCCCGGGGCCGTCGGCCGCCAGTCTCGCGCGCATGTCGCCGTCGTAGGCCAGGCGGCGCACCGCCGCGGCCAGGGCCGCCGCGTCGCCCACCGGCACCAGCAGCCCGTAGCGGCCGGCGTCGAGGATCTCGGCCGGCCCGTGCGGACAATCTGTGGAGATGACGGGAACCCCCAGGCACAGGGCCTCGACCAGCACGTTGCCGAAGCTCTCGCGCACCGAGGTCAGGGCGAAGGCGCCGGCGCCGGCGATCACGGGAAACGGGTTGTCGATGTGGCCGGCCAGCGTCACCGGGCTGCGCGAGACGCGCGCGTCGATGCGCTTTTGCAGGGCGGCGTGTTCCGAGCCCTCGCCCAGGATGGTGAAGCGGATGCCGGGGTCGTCCAGCAGCGCGGCAGCGTCGATCAGGGTGGCATAGTCCTTGACGGCCTCCAGGCGGCCGACCGCGACCACGTGGTACGGCGTGGCCACCGGTTCGGACGCCGGCGGCGTCGCGCTCTGCTCGCGCACGTCGTCCAGCGGCACGCCGTTGTAGATGGTGCGCACCTTGCCGCGCAGCGGCGGGAACATGCTGACCAGGTCTTCCTTGACGCCGCGCGATACGCCGACGACTGCGTCGTGGCGTCGGTAGGTCTGGCTCACCAGCCAGCACTTGAGCCGCCGCATGCGCGAGGCGCCGTAATGGATGGCGGGGCTGCTGTGTTCGAAGGCGACGGTGGCGAACTTGCCGCGCAGCAGTTTCTTGGCCAGCACCACCAGCATGTTGCACAGCAGGCCGTGCGAGCAGACGATGGCGGGGCGGTCGCGGCGGATCTGCGCCAGCAGCCGCCAGAACGCCACCGGCAGCATCAGCCGCAGCGAGGTGGGCGATTCGATCACCGGCAAGGCCCGCGTCACGCGCGGATTGGCGACCGGGTATTCACGGTTGCGCGAACGCAGCAGGAACAGCGCGGCGTCCACGCCCCGTTCGGGCAGGGCATCGGCGATGAAGGCGACGCATCTTCCAACGCCGCCGTGCAGGTCGGGCGCGACGAACAGGACATCAGGCATGGGGCAGTACTCGCGGTGACGCCCGGTGCGTGGTGTCCGGACGGGGGCTGGGAGCCGCGGGTGCGGGCGTGGGCACGGGCATGGCCCGGGCATTGCGGATGAGCGACAGGCAGTAGCACAGCAGGAAGCCGGTGAAGGCTGTCTTGGGGGCGTACGCCAGGCCCCCCGAGAGCGAGTCGATGAAGATGTAGATCGGCGCCGTGGCGAGCAAGTAGCGCCGGTGCAGTTCGAGTCCGGGATGGGCGTAGCGCCGGAACAGCGACAGCAGCAGGATCAGCAACGGCGGCAGCATGATCATCACCGTGCCGACGATGCCGAACTTCATCAGGTAGAAGGCCCACGAGTTGTGCGCGAAGGTGCTCAGCTCGAAGCCGTTCTCGCCCATCACCCAGCTGCGAAAGCCGGCGCCCTTGCCGAACACCGGGCTTTCGGCGAACGAGTCCATCTGGCCCTGCATCTCCTGGATGCGGGCGCCGTAGCTGGAGTCCTCGTCCAGCCGCTCGACGCTGAAGACGCGGTTGGTCAGCACGTCCAGGTAGCCGATGCTGGCGAACACCAGGATGCCGGCCACGGCGGCCGGCGCGAAGATCATCACCACCCGGCGGCGCACATCGGAACCAGCCGCCAGCATCACCGCCAGCAGCACCGACACCATCAACTGCAGGTACTGGCTGCGGTTCAGCGAGAACACCAGCGCCAGCAGCATGTACACCGTCAGCGCGTAGGCCTTGGGGCCCGACACGTTGAGCGTCTTGCGGAAGTACAGCAGCGACACCACGCCGAACGGAATCGCCCAGACGCCGAGCCGCACGTTGCGCAGCGGGTTGGCGACGCTGAAGCCCTGCAACTGCTCCAGCAGCATCAGCGTGGCCACGGCCAGGCACGCCGCCACGATGTACTTCTGCAGCAGCGCGTAGGCCGCCGGACTGTCGATGTCCTTGTAGCAAAGGAACGGCACGCTCAGGAAATAGAACACGATGCGCAGGTCGCGCGCGACGTCGCCGGTCTCGATGCCGGGATGATGCAGCGACACCAGCAGCAGGTAGATCACCGTCAGCACCTGCAGGCCCAGCAGCATGCCGAGCGTGCCGCGCGGCAGGGCGTAGGCGGCGGGGTCCGCCAGCCGCAGCGCCTTGACCACCAGGATGGCGACGAACAGCACGTCGAACGGCGAAAGCTTGAAGCTGCCCACCCCGAGGATGAAGTGGTCGTCGTTCAGCGCCAGCGCGGTGAAGGCGAACAGGCCCAGCAGGTGCAGCGTGGAAAGACGGCGGTGCGGATGCATGGCGGCTCCATGGCTGGGTGGGGTCAGTGCGCGGCCCAGTCGTCGCGTCCGAACAGCTTGATGGCCAGTTTCTCGACCAGGTACGACAGGTCGCCCTGGCGTGCGTGCGCCGCCACCTGCGAGGCGCGGCACGACAGGCCGAACAGCTTGCCCATGCCCGGTTCGGTGCGGCGGATGCGCTCGACGATCTGCTGGCGCTCCTCCAGCAGCACGTCCTGCATCAGCGCGGTCTTGGTCTCGTCATGGGCGGTGTAAACGCCCATCGCGTCCGGCACGATCTGGTTGCGGCCCTCGCGCAGCAGGCGGCTCCACAGTTCCAGGTCCATGCAGTAGCGCATGCTTTCCTGCAGCAGGCCGTGCTTGAGCAGCAGGTCGCGGCGGAAGATCGCCGACTGGTTCGGGATCGAGGCCTTGACCACGGTCAGCGTGCCGCGGTTGACGGGGGTGTAGTGGATCTTGCGGAAGATGTGGTTGTCGGCGTCGGCCACGAACAGGTTGCCGCTGACGATCGGCGCCCGGCCCCGCGCCGCCGCCGCGCCCAGCTTGCGCAGCGCGCCCGGGTAGTACAGGTCGTCGGAGTTCTGCCAGCCGACGTAGTCGCCGGTGGCGCGCTCGAAGCCCTTGTTGATGGCGTGCGACTGGCCGCGGTCGGGCGCGCTTTCCCAGTGGGTCAGGTAGCGCTCGTACTTGCGGATGATGTCGACGCTGCCATCGGTCGAACCGCCATCGATGATGATGTACTCCAGCCGCGGATAGCCCTGGTTGAGCACCGACACGATGGTGCGTTCCAGGAAGCGGGCCTGGTTGAACGAGGGGGTCACGATGGTCAGCTTGGGCAACAGGCCGCCGGCGATCGGCGCGGGCGGGCGCAGCTCGCTCACGAAGTCGATCAGTTGACGCGAGTACTCGTTGTGACGCTTGCGCATATAAGACCTCAGCATGTTCACTACCGGGTGGCCGCAGGCATTGCGCCCGGGTAGTCGGGCCGGGATTGACGGATGGCGAGCGCCACGCCGGCCAGCGTGATCGCCGCATAGGCCATGCGGCCCCAGGCCGCGGCGTGCTCGCCCGCCGCTTGCACCAGGACGGCCATGACGCACAGCATGGCCAGGCCGCCCAGGCCGTTGAGAATGGCGACCGCGCGCGAATTGCCCAGCCCGAGCAGGGAAAAATGCGCCGCGGCATTCAGCGACAGCAGCCCGGAGGCGGCGATCAGCAGGCGGAAGGTGCCCAGGTGGCCTGCGGCCACCGCGTGGCCCAGCAGCAGGTCCAGCAGCGGCTGGCTGACCGCCAGCACCGCCACGGTGGCGCCGGCCGACAGCAGCAGGTTCCACCACATCAGGCGGCGGATTTCCTCTTCGGCGGCGCCGGGGTGCGGCGGCGCGGCGGCCAGGCGGCTGACGCGCGGCATGGCCTTCTGGAAGATCGCCACCGACGCGGTGTGGATCATCTGGCCGACCTGCACGCCGACCGTGTAGATGGCCAGCGCGGCCGGCCCCATCAGGCTGCCCACCAGCACCCGGTCGACCGAGCCGAACGCCAGCGCGCTCAGGCTGTTGAGCCAGGACCAGCGCGAGAACTTGAACGCCGCCAGCATGGCGCCGCGGTCGCGCACCGGGCGCACCAGCGCATGGCCGTAGCGGCGCGCGAACACGTGCATCTTGACCGAGCCGGCCAGCAGCAGGCCGACGGCCTGGGCCAGGCCGGTCCAGGTGGGCGAGGCGGTCAGCCAGGCGGTGGCGCAGGCCAGGGCCATGGTGCCGCTGCGGCTGAAGACCTCGCACAGCGCGGTGGCGCGGAAGTCCTCGCGGCCCTTCAGGCAGCCGGACATCAGCTGGTCGTATTGCTGCGTCAGGTAGACGGCCAGCGCCGGCATGGCCAGCAGCGTCACGGCCACGCCGCCGAAGGTGGCGGCGGGCCAGCCCAGCCACACCACGCCCCACAGCAGCGCCGCGGCCGCCGTCAGCACGCCGAGCGCGCAGCCGATCAGCGACATGGCGACGCCAGCCGCGCGGTAGGCGCCGCCCGGTTCGTGCATGCGTTCGGACACCAGCTTGGTGGCGGTCACGGCGGCGCCCAGGTTGGCGGCGTTGCCGAAGCCGGCCAGCGCGATGATCATCGAGTACTGGCCGAAGCCCACCGTACCCAGCTGGCGGAACAGGATGGGCAGCGCCACCAGCGCCGCGACCGGGCCGATGCCATATTCCACCAGCCCCCAGAACGAGGCATTGCCGGCGACGTGCTGCCTGATGAGTCGGTACATCGGTAGGCCTGTGCTCGGTTGGCGTGGCGCTCAGGCCACGGGCAGCGGCGGACGCACCTGCTCGCGCAGGAAATGGCCATAGGCCAGCGTCACCCCATGGGTCAATGAGATCTCCGGTTTCCAGCCCAGCGCGCGCACCCTGGACGAGTCCATCAGCTTGCGCGGGGTGCCGTCGGGCTTGCTGGCGTCGTAGACGATGCTGCCCTGGTAGCCGACCACCTGCGCCACCACCCGCGCCAGTTCGGCGATGGACAGGTCCTGGCCGGCGCCGATGTTGTACATGCCCTCGGCCGACGGCGTTTCCATCAGCATCACGCAGGCCCGCGCCAGATCGTCGACGTACAGGAATTCGCGCAGCGGCTTGCCGCTGCCCCACAGCGTCACGCTGTCGTCGCCGGCCTCGCGGCCTTCGTGGAACTTGCGGATCAGCGCCGGCAGCACGTGGCTGCTGTGCAGGTCGTAGTTGTCGTGCGGGCCATACAGGTTGGTCGGCATGGCGCAGACGAAGTGCGCGCCGTATTCGCGCTGGTAGGCCTCGCACAGCTTCAGGCCGGCGATCTTGGCGATGGCGTAGGGCTCGTTGGTGGCTTCCAGCGGGCCGGTCAGCAGCGCGTCCTCGCGCAGCGGCTGCGCCGCGTCGCGCGGATAGATGCAGGACGAGCCCAGGAACAGCAGCTTGCGCACGCCGGCCGCGTAGGCGGCGCGGATCACGTTGCACTGGATCATCAGGTTGCGGTAGAGGAAGTCCACCGGATGGTTCTGGTTGGCCAGGATGCCGCCGACCTTGGCGGCCGCCAGGTACACCACGTCGACCGGCGTGGTCGAGAAGAAGCGGTGCACCTGGTTCTGGTTCTCCAGGTCCAGTTCGCTGTGGCTGCGCGTGATGACCTGGCGGTAGCCGCGCCCCTGGAGCTCGCGCACCAGCGCCGCGCCCACCATGCCGCGATGGCCGGCCACGAACACGCGTTGATCCTGATGGCTCATGGCGGGCTACTCCTTGTAGGCGTAGATTTCGTAGCCGTTCTGCTCCACCAGGGCATCGCGGCGCGCGTCCTTCAGGTCGCTCTCGACCATCTCCTTGACCAGCTGGGCGAAGGTGGTGCGGGGCGACCAGCCCAGCTTTTCGCGCGCCTTGGTCGGATCGCCCAGCAGGGTCTCGACCTCGGTCGGGCGGAAGTAGCGCGGGTCGACCCGCACGATCACCTGGCCGGCCTTGATGTCGTGCACCGGGCTGAACAGCACCGTGGCCGTCTCGTTCAGGCCTTCGCCCTCCCACGCCAGCAGGATGCCCAGTTCGCGCGCGGCGGTATTGATGAACTCGCGCACGCTGTACTGCATGCCGGTGGCGATGACGTAGTCCTCCGGCGTGTCCTGCTGCAGCATCAGCCACTGCATTTCGACGTAGTCGCGCGCATGGCCCCAGTCGCGCAGCGCCGAAAGGTTGCCCAGGTACAGGCATTCCTGCAGGCCCAGCACGATGCGGGCCAGGCCGCGGGTGATCTTGCGCGTCACGAAGGTCTCGCCGCGCTTGGGCGATTCGTGGTTGAACAGGATCCCGTTGCAGGCATACATGCCGTAGGCCTCGCGGTAGTTCACGCTGATCCAGTAGGCGTACAGCTTGGCCGCGGCGTAGGGGCTGCGGGGATAGAACGGCGTGCTTTCGCGCTGCGGCGTTTCCTGCACCAGCCCGTACAGCTCGGAGGTCGAGGCCTGGTAGAAGCGCGCCTTGTCCTCCAGCTTGAGGATGCGGATGGCTTCCAGCAGGCGCAGGGTGCCCAGGCCGTCGGCGTTGGCGGTGTACTCCGGCTCTTCGAACGACACCCCGACGTGGCTCTGCGCCGCCAGGTTGTAGATCTCGTCGGGTTGCACCGATTGCACGATGCGGATCAGGCTGCAGGAGTCGGTCATGTCGCCGTGGTGCAGCACGAAGTTGCGCGGCTGGTCATGCGGATCCTGGTACAGGTGATCGATGCGCGCGGTATTGAACAGCGACGCGCGCCGCTTGATGCCATGGACTTCATAGCCCTTGGCCAGCAGGAACTCGGCCAGGTATGCGCCGTCCTGTCCGGTGACGCCGGTAATCAGTGCCCGTTTTGGCATGGTTTTATCCTTAAGACTTAGTCACTGCACGAAAGGAGCCGAAGGCTGCGGAACCGATGTTCAACGAGATTACTGTCGCACCCGCCGCGGAGATATCGGCCAGAAGGTCTAAGAGATCAGCTTGTCGATAGGCAAAAAAGGACTGGATGGTTTCGTCCAGCGCGCCCAGCGCCGTCACCGTCGCCAATGCCGTCAACGCGGGCCGGCGACGCACCGAGGCGTAGATCAGCACCGTCAGAAAGGCGTAGGCCGCAAGGTGCAGGCGCTTGTCGCCGAAGGTGGCCGACATTTCGGCCGCCAGGCCCGGCAGGTTGCCCACCGTGACCAGCGTCAGGAAGAACAGCGCCGCCGCGGGCAGGCAGACCCGCGCCACGCCCGGGCGCCAGAAAGAGGAGGCCGCGCGCCGGGGCTCAGACACGGCCGTACATGTCCTGGAAACGGACGATGTCGTCCTCGCCCAGATAGGCGCCGGATTGCACCTCGATGATCTCCAGCGGGATCTTGCCGGGGTTCTCCAGGCTGTGGACCTCGCCCAGCGGAATGTAGGTCGACTGGTTCTCGGTCAGCAGGTACTGCTTGTCGCCGTTGTAGATGCGCGCGGTGCCCGACACCACCACCCAGTGCTCGGCGCGGTGATGGTGCATCTGCGACGACAGGCGCGCGCCCGGCTTCACGGTGATGCGCTTGACCTGGTAGCGCGGTCCCTGGCCCACCGAGTCGTAGGAGCCCCACGGCCGCTGCACTTCGCGGTGATGGTTCATTTCGCTGCGGTGCTGGACCTTGAAAGCCTCCACCAGCCGCTTGACGTCCTGCGAGCGGGACTTGTGCGCCACCAGCACGGCGTCGGCCGTTTCGATCACGACGATGTCGTCCAGTCCCACCGAGGCCACCAGCCGGCTGGTCGAATGGATGAGGCAGTTGCGCGAGTCCTCGACCATCACGTCGCCGCTGGTGGAATTGCCCTCGGCCGTCTTGCGGGCGATGCCCCAGACCGCGTCCCAGGCGCCGACGTCGCTCCACGGCGCGGCCAGCGGGATGACCACGGCGCTGTCGGTGCGTTCCATGATGGCGTAGTCCATCGAGTCGCTGGGGCAGGCCTCGAAGGCCGGGCCGTCTAGCTGGAACAGGCTGTTCTCGCCATGGCCGGCGGTCACCGCCGCGCGCACCTGCTCCAGGATGCGCGGCGCCAGCCGCTCCATTTCGGCCAGGAACACCGAGGCCTGGAAGGCGAACATGCCGCTGTTCCAGTAGTAGCTGCCGGTCTCGATGAAGCGCTGCGCCACTTCGGGCGAGGGCTTCTCGACAAAGCGGCGCACGCGCCGCGCCGGCGCCAGCGCGTCGGACTCGGCCGCCTGGATGTAACCGTAGCCGCTCAGCGGCGCCGTCGGCGTGATGCCGAAGGTCACCAGGGCGCCCTGGCGCGCGGCCTGGTAGGCCTCGGCGAAGGCGGCGGCCAGCACCGGGCCGTCCTCCAGCACGTGGTCGGACGGCATGATCAGCATGACCGGGTCCTCGCCGTCGCGCATCGCCCGCAGCGTGGCGGCGACGATGGCGGGCGCGGTGTTGCGGGCGTGCGGTTCGAGCACGATCTCGGCATCCTGGATGCCCAGTTCCTGCGCCTGCTCGGCCGCGATGTAACGGTGGGCGTCGTTGCACACCAGCATCGGCCGCGCCTGGGCGCCGGCCGAGCCGAGCCGCAGCAGGGTGTTCTGCAGCAGGCTGCGGTCATCGGTCAAACGGATGAACTGCTTCGGCAGCAGCTCGCGCGACAGGGGCCACAGGCGCGAACCCGAACCGCCGCAGAGAATGACGGCCCGATAGGGGGGGTGGGGGTGGGTCATGGCGCTGACTCCTTGAAGTAGGCCTGGGTGTTCGGATGCGCGCCGGGATCGGCGGCGATGGCCGCCGGGGACTGCCAGCGGTAGCGGCGGTGCTGGCCCAGCGGCAGGCTGGCGGTGTCCAGCGTCAGGTCGGCCTCGTAGGCGAGGACGACGTAATGGGTGGCGCGGCCGGGCTCGCCGGCGAAATTGGTGTCATAGAAGTGTTCGTACACGCCGCGCGGCCGCCAGGCGTGAGGCGGCAGCGTCACGCCCAGTTCCTCGCGGGCGATGCGCTGCAGCGCGCGAGCCAGCGTCTCATTCTTGCGGATGCGGCCGCCGGGCACGAACCAGGCGCCCTGGGCCGGCGGATTGCTGCGCAGCCCGGTCAGGTAACGGCCCTCGGCGTCGCGCAGCAGCAGGTCGATGGACACCAGCGGCAGCATCTCCACCGCGCGGCGGAAGTCGTCCTCGGCCAGCAGGCCGGGGGCCGGCGCGGCCGGGCCGGGCGCGAAGCGCACGCGCGCCGGGACGATCAGGGGCCAGCCGAGCGGTTCAGTAGACATTTCGGCCCGTCCATCCGGAGACCGCCGTGCGGGCGATGATGATCAGGTCCATCCGGAACGTCCAGTGCTGGATGTAATAGATGTCGTGCTCGACGCGGTCGCTCATCTTGCGCAGCGTGTCGGTCTGGCCGCGCAGGCCGTTGACCTGGGCCCAGCCGGTGATGCCCGGCTTGACGCGGTGGCGCATCATGTAGCGCTGCACCAGGTCCTTGTAGAGCTCGTTGTGCTCCAGCGCGTGCGGGCGCGGGCCGACCACCGACATGTCGCCGCGCAGCACGTTCAGGAACTGCGGCAGTTCGTCCAGGCTGGTGCGGCGCAGGAAGCCGCCGATGCGGGTGATGCGGGCGTCGTTGCGGGTGGCCTGGGTGACCACGCCGTGCTCCTGGTGCACGGTCATGGTGCGGAACTTGTAGACGTGGAACACCTTGCCGTCCACGCCCAGGCGCGGCTGGGTGAACAGCACCGGGCCGCGCGAGGTCAGCTTCACCAGGCAGGCCACCGTCAGCATCACCGGCGACAGCCCCACCAGCGCGCACAGCGCGAAGGCGCGGTCGAAGGCTTCCTTGGCCAGGCCGCGCACGCCGGCGGCCGGCAGGCTGTTGAGCTGGATGGCGGGCAGGCCGAGGAATTCGCCGATGCGGTGGCCCAGCAGCTGGATCGACATCACGTCGGGGATCCAGCGGATGTCGACCAGGTCGTTGCGCAGGTGGTAGAGCACTTCGCGCAATTCCTGGCCGGCCTCCATCGGCAGCACGATCCAGACTTCTCGCACGTCGTTCTCGCGCACGAAGCCGTGCAACGCATCCAGCTCGTGCAGGCGCCGGACTTGCGGCGGCAGGTTCTCGTGGGCTTCGGCGTAGATGCCGGCGACCTCGTAGCCGGCCTCGCGGTAGCGTTCGACGCGGCGCCACAGGTCGTGGCCGAGCGCGCCGAAGCCGACCAGCAGCACGCGCTTGCGGTCCAGGCCGCGGTCGCGCGCCGCGCCCAGGACGGTGTAGGCCGCCAGGCGCACCCCGGCCAGCGCCAGGGCGACGGAGCCGAACCAGGTCGCGGCCCACAAGCGCGATACCGCCGCGCTCTGATGCATGAGAAAACTGACCAGGATGCCCAGCGCGAACACCAGGGCCCACGCCGCCAGGCTGCGCACCACCAGGTCGGTCAGGCGGCGGCCGCGCCAGGAGACATAGAGACGGAAGGCCGGGAACAGCGCGATGACGCCCAGGCCGCACAGGTAGATCAGGAACAGGTGGATCTGCGGAGGATCCGCCATCGCCTCATCCGAGAACTTCAGCTCGGTGACGGCGAGGCCGCAGATGATGACGATCGCGGCATCCAACAGCCGGTACAGATAGCTGGATCGATTCGATCTCGCCGACGTGTCCGTAAGGGACGGGTCCATCGCGTACTCCTTTGTTCGGGGAGTCGCCCTGCGGCCGCGCGAAAAACAACGGTGCACCGCCGCAAAGCATGTGGCTACCGTCGAAATCTTATTGAGTGCCCGGCGCACCCGAAACCTCCAAACGATGTAGGAGAAGGCTTAGGGCATCCGTCGAATGTGCGGGGGCTGGAAAAGAGAGTGGAATGTCGCAACCCGTTACGCATCGGGCTCCTTTCCAAGCAACGAAGTCATTCACAGTGGATTCGCCATGACGACATTTTTCGGAACGTTGAGCCGAGCCATCGCAGCCATTGCGCTCGTGTCCTCGCTGGGCGCCTGCGCCCTTTCTCCCGGCATGACCTTTGACGCCAAGCACCTGGTCGATCCCCTGGATCCGAACTCGGTGGCGCAGATCAAGGAGATCACGCCCTCCCTGGTGCTGGACGACAACCGCGCGCGTCAGGCGCTGCTGGACAACGACGGCGTTTCGCGGCTGGTCGACAAGGCCGAGCCCTATCGCATCGGCCCCGGGGACATCCTCTCGATCGTGGTCTGGGATCACCCCGAGCTCGTGCTTCCGACGCAAACCTACGCCATTGGCACTGGGGTGACCGAACTAGCCTTCGGGGACACCGCATCGGGCATTCCGGGGTATACGGTCTCCTCCACTGGATATATCCAATTTCCCTATACGGGACTGCTGAAAGTGGCGGGGTTGACTGAACTTCAGGCGCGCAATCTCATAGTCAATAGTTCGGGCAAATACATCCAGGACCCGCAGATCACGGTGCGCGTGCTGGGCTACCGCAGCAAGCGGGTCTACGTCGAAGGCGAGGTGAAGACGCCAGGCACGGTGGCGATCAACGACATTCCCATGACCTTGCTGGAAGCGATCAACCGCGCGGGCGGCGTACTGCCCACGGGTGACCGCAGCAGCGTCTATGTCATCCGCGAAGGCAAGAAGACGCGCGTGAATCTGCCCGCGCTGATCGACCGCGGCCAGGACTTGAACCAGGTCATGCTGAAGTCGGGCGACATCGTCCGGGTGACCCCGAGGGATGACAGCAAGGTGTTCGTGACCGGCGAAGTGACTACGCCGGCCACCATCGTGATGCGCGATGGCAGGTTGACGTTGAACGAGGCGCTGGGCGTGGCGGGAGGGCCCAACCAGCTGACCGCGGACTCGTCGCAAGTGTTCGTGGTGCGCAGCACCGAGCAGGCCACGCCGCTGGTGTTCCACCTGAATGCCGCCTCGCCGCAGGCTTACGCGGTGGCGGAGAAGTTCGAGTTGCAACCCAAGGATGTCGTCTTCGTGGATACGGCTGGACTGGTGCGGTGGAACCGCTTCATCAGCAATCTGTTCCCGAGCGCACAAACGGTACAGACCGTGCATTCCATCAAGTAACCCTGGAGAGCTGCATGCCGTTGCCCATCGAATCGTTCGAGCCCTCCGTCCCGGCTCGCCAGCAGGAAACCCCGCTGTCCTCGCACGTGGACGCCATCTTCTCCAACCGTTGGCTGATCATCGCCATCACCCTGATCGCGCTGCTGGGGGCCGTCGCCTACGTCATGGTGACCCCCTCGGTCTATTCGGCCGACATCATCGTCCAGGTGGAGGAGGAGCTGCCGCAAGGCCAGAACCGCAGCCTGCTGGGCGACGTCTCGGCCATCTTCGACACCAAGGCCGAGACCTCCGGCGAAATGGAGGTGCTGCGCTCGCGCATGGTGGTGGGGCCGGCCGTCGACAAGTTCATGCTGTACATCCACGCCAAGCCGCGCTATTTCCCGGTGGTGGGCGAGTGGCTGGCGCAGCGCCACGAAAGCCTGCCGTATCCGTCCGGGCTACCCCGCGGCGGCTACGCCTGGGGCGGCGAGTCGATCTCGATCTCGCAGCTGGACGTGCCCAACGAATGGCTGGGCAAGCCCTTTCGCATCACCAACCTGGGCGAAGGGGCCTACACCCTGAACGACAAGCTCACCGGCGCCACCTTCAACGGCACGGTCGGCAAGCCCGAGCATTTCCTGCTGCCCGGCGGCGGCGCGCTGGACGTGCACGTCGATGCGCTCAACGGCCGGCCCGGCACGGAGTACACCGTGTCGCGCACCTCGCGCCTGGCGGCGATCGAGGACGTGCAGTCGCGCCTGGGCATCTTCGAGCGCGGCCGCACCTCGGGCGTGATCGGGGTGACGCTGGAAGGCAACGATCCGGCGCTGACCACGGCGGTGCTGAACCAGATCGGCCAGGAGTACGTGCAGCAGAACGTCAACCGCAAGTCGGCGCAGGCCGAGAAGTCGCTGGCCTTCCTGGACCAGCAGCTGCCGCAGCTCAAGCGCGAACTGGACGCGGCCGAGACCAAGTACAACTCGCTGCGCAACAAGCGCGGCACCATCGACCTGAGCGAAGAGGCCAAGCTGATCCTGGCGCAATCGGTGGACGCCCAGACCAAGGTGATGGAACTGCGCGCCAAGCGCCAGGAGCTGATCACCCGGTTCGCGCCGACCCATCCGAGCATCGTCGCCATCGACCGCCAGATCGCCTCGCTGACCGGCGACGTCAACCGCATCGGCAACAACATCAAGCAGTTGCCTGACCTGGAGCAGGACGTGGTGCGGCTGGTGCGCGACGTGCGCGTCAACACCGAGCTGTACACGGGCCTCTTGAACAACGCCCAGCAGCTGCGCCTGATCCGCGCCGGCAAGGTCGGCAACGTGCGCATCCTGGACGCGGCGGTGCAGCCGGACAAGCCGGTTCGTCCCAAGGCCGCCATCATCATCGCCGTGGCCACGGCCATCGGCCTGATCTTCGGCGTGCTGTGCGCCTTCGTGCGCAACGCGCTGTTCGGCGGCCTGTCGGAGCCCGATGACGTCGAGCGCTACACCGGCCTGCCGGTGCTGGCCGCGATTCCCCATAGCGACCTGCAGGACAAGCTGTGGCGCCGCAGCCGGCGCAAGAACGCCACGGTGCCGGCGCTGCTGGCGCAAAGCCAGAGCACCGCGCCGCCGATCGAGAGCCTGCGCTCCTTCCGCAACGTGCTGCAGGCCTCGCTGCGCCAGTCGGCCAACAACATGGTCATGTTCACCGGCCCGGTGGCGGGCGTCGGCAAGTCGTTCCTGTCGGCCAACTTCGCCTTCATCCAGGGCGGGGTCGGCAAGCGCGTGCTGCTGATCGACGCCGACTTCCGCAAGGGCCAGCTGAACCGCTATTTCGGCGTGCCCAAGGAAGACGGCCTGTTCGAGGTGCTGTCCGGCACGCTGCCGCTGGAGCGCGTGCGCAAGCACAGCGTGTCGGAGGGGGTGGATTTCATTTCCACCGGCGCGGTCAGCTTCGATCCCTCGGAGCTGCTGGCCTCGCCGATCTTCGGCCAGACCCTGCGCGAACTGGCCAGCCAGTACGACATGGTCATCCTGGACACCGCGCCGGTGCTGTCCTCGCCCGACGCGGCGGTGGTCGGCACGCATGCGGCGGCGGTCATGGTGGTGGTGCGCTCCGGCATGAACACGGTGGGCGAGATCCGCGAAACCGCCAAGCGCCTGATCCAGGCCGGCGCCCCGGTCGACGGGGTGCTGTTCAACGGTCTGAAGCTGATGCCCGAGCGTTTCGGGTTCCGCTCCAAGTATGGCGGATACCGCTATTCGCGGGCGGCTTATTACGGTGATTTCAAGCAGAACGGCCCCAAGTAACCTCCGCGGAGAACTGGCATGCATGGAACGTTTGGCTGGGAAACCCCGCAGATCCTGGATGCGGTCTTCAAGGCGTATGACATACGCGGCACGGTGCCCGATGAAATCGACGCGCGCTTCGCCCACAGCCTGGGCATGGCGGCCGGCGTGCGGGCGCTGGAACTGGGCGCGCGCGCCATGGTGGTGGGGCGCGACGGGCGCCTGAGCAGCGTCGAACTGGCGGCGGCGCTGCAGGCCGGGCTGCGCTCGGCCGGCCTGCACGTGATCGACATCGGCATGGCGACCACGCCGATGGTCTATTTCGCGGCGCGCCTGATGGACACCGGCGCCGGCATCGCCGTCACCGGCAGCCACAATCCGCCGGCCCACAACGGCTTCAAGATCGTGCTGGACGGCGCGTCGCTGTATGGCGACGGCATCACCGCGCTGCGCGACGCCATGCGCCTGCCGATCGAGTCGGCCAGCGTGGCCGGCGGCCGCACGCAGATGCAGATCCAGCCGTGCTACGCGGCGCGGCTGGTGGGCGACATCCGCCTGGCGCGGCCGATGAAGATCGCCATCGATTGCGGCAGCGGCGTGGCCGGCGCGGTGGCGCCGGCGCTGTTCCGGGCGCTGGGCTGCGAGGTCACGGAGCTGTTCTGCGAGGTGGACGGCGCCTTTCCCGGGCACCACCCGGACCCGGCCGATCCGCAGAACCTGCAGGACCTGATCTATTGCCTGCGCTACTCCGACTGCGAAGTCGGGCTGGCGTTCGATGGCGATGGCGATCGGCTCGGCGTGGTGACCAAGTCGGGCCAGATCATCTGGCCCGACCGCCAGCTGATCCTGTTCGCCCGCGACGTGCTGGCGCGCAACCCGGGCGCCGAGATCCTCTACGACGTCAAGTGCAGCCGCCACGTCGCGCGCGCCATCACCGAGGCCGGCGGCAAGGCCACCATGTGGAAGACGGGCCATTCGCTGATCAAGGCCAAGATGCGCGAGACCGGCGCGCTGCTGGCCGGCGAGATGAGCGGCCACATCTTCTTCAAGGAGCGCTGGTACGGCTTCGACGACGGCATCTACGCCGCCGCCCGGCTGCTGGAGATCCTGTCCGGCGCGCCCAATCCGTCGGCGCTGCTGGAGAGCCTGCCGCAGTCCTGCGCCACTCCCGAAATCAAGCTGGAAACCACCCAGGGCGAGCAGTTCGAGCTGGTCGAGGCGTTGCGCGCCGGCGGCCAGTTCCCGGGCGCGCTGTCCATCAACGACCTGGATGGCGTGCGCGTCGACTACGCCGACGGCTTCGGCCTGGCGCGGCCGTCGAACACCACGCCCACGGTGGTGTTGCGCTTCGAAGGAGACTCCGTGGCCGCCCTGGCCCGCATCGAGGAGGACTTCCGCAATGCGTTCCGGCGCGTTGCCCCCCATATCCGTTTACCGTTCTAAGGAGCATCACGCGATGGGTAATGCGAATTTTGCGAGAGAGGCCGAGGCCGCGGCCGAGGCCGACAGCCTCGCCGCCAGCCACGAATGGCGCGCTTTCGCGCAAGCGGCGCACGGCGCCGCGCTGGATGCGGGCGCCTTGAAGGTGATCGAGGCGGCGGGCCTGTGCGTGGACCTGACCATGCAGCGGCAGTCGCCCGCGCTGGACGCCGCCGCGCTGGCGCTATTGCGCGCCCGCGGCCTGGATGCGGCGCGGCAGGCGCTGTTCTCCGGCGGACCGGTCAACTGGACCGAGGGCAAGCCGGCCTGGCACACCGCGCTGCGGGCCGGCCGCACCCGCGAGCAGCCGGACGGCCAGGACCGGGATTCGGTCTGCGAGTATTCGCGCATGGCCGATTTCGTGCGGCACGTCGACCAGAACGCCGACTTCGCCACCGTGCTGCACATCGGCATCGGCGGCAGCGACTGGGGCCCGCGCCTGGCGATCCAGGCCTTCGGCGGCCCGGGCCAGCGCCGCCAGATCCGCTTCGTCTCCAACATCGACGGCCATGCTTTCCATGACGCGGTGGCCGGGCTGGACCCGCGCCGCTGCCTGGTGGTGGTGTCGTCCAAGTCCTTCACCACCGCCGAGACCCTGCACAACGCCCGCGCCGCCATCGCCTGGCTGCGGCAGGGCGGGGTGGCCGATCCGTCCGCGCACCTGGCGGCGGTCACCGCCAACGCGCCCGCAGCGCGCGCCCTCGGGGTGCCGGCGAGCCAGGTGTTCCGCATGTGCGACTGGGTCGGCGGACGCTATTCGGTCTGGTCGGTGGCCGGGCTGTCGATCGCGCTGACCGTCGGCACGGACGTGCTGATCGGCATGCGCGCCGGCGCCGAGGCCATGGACCAGCATTTCCAGCAGGCGCCGCTGGGCGCCAACGCGCCGGTGCAGCTGGCGCTGGCCGGCCTGGTCAATTGCAGCGTGCTGGGCCACGGCTCGCTCAACATCGCGGCCTACAGCGCGCGTCTGCTGCACCTGGTGACCTATCTGCAGCAGCTGGAAATGGAATCGCTGGGCAAGCGCGTCGGCGGCGACGGCGCCGCGGTGGACGTGCCGACCGCGCCGATCATCTGGGGCATGCCGGGCACCGACGGCCAGCACACCTTCTTCCAATGGCTGCACCAGAGCGCGCATGGCGCGCCGGTCGATTTCATCGCCAGCCTGCAGGGCCATCCGGACAGCCCCGACGCCCACCGCATGCTGCTGGCCAATTGCCTGGCGCAGCGCCAGGCGCTGCTGCGCGGCAAGGACCTGGAGCAGGCGCTGCTGGACGTGGCCCATGTCGAGGATCCCGAGCAGGCGCTGACGCTGGCGCACCACATGGTGCATCCGGGCGGGCGGCCGTCCACGCTGATCGTGCTGCGCCAGCTGGAGCCGCGCGCGCTGGGCGCGTTGCTGGCGCTGTATGAACACAAGGTGTTCGTGCAGAGCGTGGTGTGGGGCGTCAATCCCTTCGACCAGTGGGGCGTGGAGCTGGGCAAGCGGCTGGCCACCGGCATCGAGCGCGAGCTGGCGGTGCCGGTGTCGGCCGGCGTGGTCGACTGGGGCCACGACGCGTCCACCTCGTACTGGATCGACCGCTACCGTGGCCACGCCCAGGCGCCGCAGCCGCGTCATGCCTGGCTGCCCGGCGTGGCGGCGCATCTTTGACGGGGAGCCGGGCATGAGCGAGATGCGCGTGCTGGTCACGGGCGGCGCCGGCTACATCGGCGCCCATACCCTGGTGGCGATGCTGGCCGCCGGCCAGCGGCCGCTGGTGCTGGACAACTTCAGCAACGGCAGCCCGGAGGCGGTGCGGCGGGTCGAGCGCCTGTGCGGGACGCCGATCCCGCTGGTGCAGGGCGACATCCGCCAGACCGGCCTGGTGCAGGCGCTGCTGGCGCGCGAGGCGCGGCGCGGCGAGCCGGTGCAGGCGGTGCTGCACCTGGCCGGCTGCAAGGCCGTCGGCGAATCGGTGGCCGACCCGCTCAAGTATTACGACAACAACGTCGCGGGCTCGGTGGCGCTGCTGCGCGCCATGCGCGACGAGGGCGTGACGCGGGTGGTGTTCAGCTCGTCGGCCACCGTCTATGGCGAACCGCGCTCGCTGCCGTTCACCGAGGCGCATCCGCTGGCGCCGGCCAATCCGTATGGCCGCAGCAAGCTGATGGTCGAGCAGATGCTGCGCGACCTGTGCGCGGCCGAGCCGGCCTTCGGCGCGGTGACGCTGCGCTACTTCAATCCGATCGGCGCGCATCCCAGCGGCCAGATCGGCGAGAGCCCGCGCGACGTGCCCAACAACCTGTTCCCGTACATCACGCAGGTGGCGGTGGGGCGGCAGCCGTTCCTGAACGTGTTCGGCGACGATTACGCCACCGCGGACGGCACCGGCGTGCGCGATTACCTGCATGTCATGGACCTGGCGCAGGGCCACGTGCAGGCGCTGGCCTACGCCGCCGGCCATCCCGGCTTCGTGGCGGTCAACCTGGGCACGGGACGCGGCACCAGCGTGCTGGAACTGGTGCATGCGTTCGAGCGCGTCAGCCAGCGCCGCATCCCGCTGCGCACCGGGCCGCGCCGCCCCGGCGATATCGAGCGAATGTGGGCCGACCCGGCGCTGGCGGCCTCGCTGCTGGGCTGGCACAGCACCCGCGGGGTCGAGGCCATGTGCGCCGATGGCTGGCGCTGGCAGCAGGGCAACCCGAGCGGCTACGACACCGATCCGCCGCCGCCATAACCCCTGCGCCGTGTCGGATGGGTTCCGCGAAGCGGGCCGAGCGGTTACAGTTGACGGATATATTGCAAAGCAGCATCGCCGCGCGGCCCCGCCGCCGCGGGCGATGCACCGTCATCGAGGCCCCCTCATGTTCGATTCTCTTTTGTCTGCCGTTCCGCCCGGCGCCCAGCAGGGGCTGTTCCTATGAGCGGCCCGGCCTACCTTCCTTCCGCCCACTGGAACCTGGATAGCATCGTCTCGGGCCTGCGCGAGGCGCGCGTGGCCTGGCGCGGTCCGCGCGGCCGCCTGCGCGAAGACGCCGGCCTGCGCGAGTTTCCGTCGCAGGAAAGCCTGCGCCAGATCATCAAGGATCTCTGTGGCGCCTTGTTCCCGATGCGCCTGGGGCCCATCGACCTGCGCGAGGAAGTCGAGGATTTCTACGTCGGCCACACCATCGGCGCGGCGCTGGACGCGCTGCTGCACCAGGTCGGCCTGGAGCTGCAGTACGTCGGCCGCGATGATCCGGCGCTGCTGGCCGATTCGCAGCTGCGCGCCATCGAGATCGTGCGCCAGTTCGGCGCCGAGCTGCCGCGCGTGCGCGCCGCGCTCGACCTGGACGTGACCGCCGCCTACCAGGGCGACCCGGCCGCGCACAGCGTCGACGAGGTGCTGCTGTGCTATCCCGGCGTGGCCGCCATGATCCACCATCGCCTGGCCAACGTGCTGTACCGCCTGGGCGTGCCGATGCTGGCGCGCATCGTGGCCGAGATCGCGCATGCCGACACCGGCATCGACATCCATCCGGGCGCGACCATCGGCCGCAGCTTCTTCATCGACCACGGCACCGGCGTGGTGATCGGCGAAACCGCCATCATCGGCGACCGCGTGCGGCTCTACCAGATGGTCACGCTGGGCGCCAAGCGCTTCCCGCCGGGCGAGAACGGCGAACTCAAGAAAGGCCTGGCGCGCCACCCGCTGATCGAAGATGATGTGGTCATCTACGCGGGCGCCACCATCCTGGGTCGCGTCACCATCGGCAAGGGCTCGACCATCGGCGGCAACGTCTGGCTCACGCGCAGCGTGCCGCCGGGCAGCAACGTGACCCAGGCCAGCCTGGTCAGCGACATGCCGGATTGTGGCCTGGGCGGCTGATACGGCGTCCGCGTTTCGGCTGGGCGGCCCTGGCGCCGCCCGTTTCTCGCCTGGGCGGCACTGACCCCCGGGATTCGATACGGGAGCCTGGATGGACACACGTGTTTCGGATCTGGCCGCGCTGCGCGGCTTCGTCGACCGCCACCCGCGGCTGTTCGTGCTGACCGGGGCGGGCGTCAGCACCGATTCCGGCATTCCCGACTACCGCGACACCGACGGCGAATGGAAACGTTCGCCGCCCATGACGCTGCAGACCTTCATGGGCGCCGAACTGGCGCGGGCGCGCTACTGGGCCCGCAGCATGGTGGGCTGGCGCCGTTTTGGCAAGGTACAGCCGAATGCCGCCCATCGCGCGCTGGCGCAGTTGCAGCAGCGCGGCCGGGTGTCGATCCTGGTGACGCAGAACGTCGATGGCCTGCACGAGGCCGCCGGCAGCCGCGACGTGGTCGACCTGCATGGCCGGCTCGACCAGGTGCGCTGCATGAATTGCGACTGGCGCGGCGGCCGCGACGCCTGGCAGGACGCGCTGCACCAGCGCAACCCCGGCTGGATCGCCTTCGAGGCCGACGATGCGCCCGACGGCGACGCCGACCTGGAGGGCGTGGACTTCGCCACGTTCCAGGTGCCGCCCTGTCCGGTCTGCGGCGGCATCGTCAAGCCCGACGTGGTGTTCTTCGGCGAGACCGTGCCGCGCGAGCGGGTCGACCGCGCCAACGCCGGCCTGATGGCGGCCGACGCGGTGCTGGTGGTGGGCTCGTCGCTGATGGTCTATTCGGGCTACCGCTTCGTCACGGCCGCCTCGCGCAATGGCATGCCGATCGCGGCCATCAACCTGGGCCGCACCCGGGCCGACAACCTGTTGACGCTCAAGGTCGAGCTGCCCAGCGCCATGGCGCTGGAGGCGCTGACGGCGGCATAAAAGCGGGACGGACAGCGGCCGGTTTTTGACCGGTTTAACCAAGTGCCCGCCCTGTAAGGATTTTTTTGCGCCGTTACAGACCTTTCCATAGGGTTGTCCACAGATACTGTGGATAATTCCTAGGGATTACCCCGATTTTGTGAGCATGTTGGGGCCATTTTCGACCAACGCGTGGTCATCTGGCCCCGGTATTCAGCCTTCGGCGTCGGGGATGTCATCGCCCAGCAGGGCCTTGCGCGCCGCGTGCCAGCTGCCCGCGTCCGGGGCGTACAGCAGGCCGCCGCTGCGGTGGGTGGGCTTGTACGGCGAGCCGTCGAAGCGCGCCGCGTAGCCGCCGGCCTCGCGGTGCAGCAGCCAGCCGGCCGCGTGGTCCCAGGCGGTCAGCTGGTTGTACAGGGCGACGTGGCTGTGGCCGGCCGCCAGCATGCGGTATTCATGGGCGGCGCAGCGCAGGTTGGCGGTGCTGCCCAGGCGCGACAGGTTGCCGTTGACCGTGGTGCGCAGCGGCTCGGGCAGGAAGCCGGTGGAGATCAGGCCGTCCATGTCCTCGGGCGGCGCGGGGCTGGCCACCGCCAGTTTCGCCTGCTTGCCGTTCTCGTACTCCATCCACGCGCCTTCGCCGCGCACCGCCAGCGCGCTGTCGCGGCTGACCGGGTCGTAGATCACGCCGGCGATCACGTCGCCGCGATGGCAGGCCGCGATCATCATGCCGAACAGCGGCAGGCCGGCGACGTAGTTGCGGGTGCCGTCGATGGGGTCGATCAGGAACGCCAGATCGGCGTCCACCAGCATGTTCAGCAGGGCGGGGTTGCGGGTCGAGGCTTCCTCGCCGATCAGCACGGCGCCCGGGTGCAGCTTGGACAGGCGCGCGGCGATCAGGCGCTCGGCGGCCTCGTCGGCGTCGGTCACCAGGTCGCGCGGCGAGCTCTTGTCGCGCACGCTGCCCTCGGGCAGGTTGCGAAAGCGCGGCATGACCTCCGCCTGCGCGGCTTCGGCCAGGATGCCGGCCAGCTTGCGGGTGTCCTCACGGGTAAAGGTTCTGCTCATAGTCGCTCGTCCAGGGAACGCGCAAATCTATCACGCCTGGGCGGCATTTGATCGCGATTTATAACCGCATGAACTTAAAGGGGATTTTGTACCTGTGCAGGAGTTATCTGCCAGGTTGTCCACAATTCCTGGGGATAAACGGGACCGGAGCCCCGTTTATCTTCCCCCGGGCGGGCGCCCGGGGGAGGCAGGACGCGCTCAGGCGCCCAGGTCGACGCAGAGGTACTTGATCTCGAGGTATTCCTCGATGCCGTACTTCGAGCCCTCGCGGCCCAGGCCGGATTGCTTGACGCCGCCGAACGGGCCGACTTCGTTGGAGATCAGGCCGGTGTTGATGCCGACGATGCCGTACTCCAGCGCCTCCGACACGCGCCAGATGCGGGCGTAGTCGCGGGTGAAGAAGTAGGCGGCCAGGCCGAAGATGGTGTCGTTGGCCATGCCGATGACTTCCTCTTCGGACTCGAAGCGGAACAGCGGCGCCACCGGGCCGAAGGTTTCCTCGGTCGCGAAGCGCATCGACTGGGTCACGTCGCGCACCACGGTCGGCTCGAAGAACGTGCCGCCCAGCGCGTGCGGCTTGCCGCCGGCGATGACCTTGGCGCCGTGCGCGGTGGCGTCGGCGATGTGCTCCTGCACCTTCTCGACCGCGCTGGCGTCGATCAGCGGACCCTGCGTCACGCCGTCGCCGAAGCCGTCGCCGACCTTCATGGCGTTGACCTTGGCCACCAGGCGCTTGGCGATTTCCTCGTACACGCCGGCCTGCACGTAGATGCGGTTGGCGCAGACGCAGGTCTGGCCGGCGTTGCGGTACTTCGAGGCCAGGATGCCGTCGACCGCGCGGTCCAGGTCGGCGTCGTCGAACACGATGAACGGCGCGTTGCCGCCCAGTTCCAGCGACAGCTTCTTGATGGTGGGGGCGCATTGCTCCATCAGCGTGCGGCCGACTTCGGTCGAGCCGGTGAAGCTCAGCTTGCGCACCACGTCGCTTTCGCACAGCGCCGCGCCGATCTCGCGCGAGCTGCCGGTGATGACGTGGAACACGCCGGCCGGCACGCCGGCTTCCTCGGCCAGCACCGCCAGCGCCAGCGCGGTCAGCGGCGTCTGCTGGGCGGGCTTGACCACCATGGTGCAGCCGGCGGCCAGGGCCGGGCCGACCTTGCGGGTGATCATGGCGGCGGGGAAGTTCCACGGCGTGATGGCGGCGGTGACGCCGATCGGCTGCTTGAGCGCCAGCAGGCGCTGGCCGGCCTTGGGGCTTTGCAGCACGTCGCCGTCGATGCGCTTGGCTTCCTCGGCGAACCACTCCAGGAACGAGGCGGCGTAGGCGATTTCACCGGCGGCCTCGGTCACGGGCTTGCCCTGTTCCGAGGTCATGATGGCGGCCAGGTCCTGCTGGTTCTGCATCATCAGCTGGGCCCACTTCAGCAGGATCGCGGCGCGTTCCTTGCCGGTCTTGGCGCTCCAGGCGGGCAGGGCGGCCTCGGCGCTGGCGATGGCCTGCTCGGTCTCCTTGCGGCCCAGCTTGGGCACCGACACGATGGTCTTGCCGGTGGAGGGGTTGTCCACGGGGATCGACGGGCCGTTGCCGGCGGATACCCACTTGCCGTCGATATAGCAGGCGTCGCGCAGCAGTTCCGGGCGCGCCAGGGGATGGGTCAAAGAAGTCATTGCAATAGTCCTAAGAGTTAGGCCCACCCCCGAAGCGCTGCGCGCTTCCCCCTCAAGGGGGCATGCCCGCGGACCGGCGGAGCCGGATCCGCGGCATCCCGATGGGGGCGCCGGCTCAGGATTGTGGGATGGCGCGATAACGCCATGGAAAACGGATATCCGGCCGGGCGCGGCTCAAGCCCGTTGAGGCTGCCGCTACCGGCCGGATGAACGAAATGCGCCCGGTTCCTATGCTGCCAGGGCCTCGGACAGGATGGCCAGCGCGCGATCGAACTGGGCGTCGGGGATGGTCAAGGGGTACAGGAAGCGCAGGACGTTGCCGTACACGCCGCAGCTCAGCAAGATCAGGCCTTGCTCGATGGCGCGGGCCTGCACCTTCTTGACCGCCTCGGCGTCGGGCTTGCCGTTGGCGTCGTTCAGTTCCAGCGCCACCATCGAACCCAGGCCGCGCACGTCGGCGATGCCCGGCACCTTGGCGCGCAGGCCCTCGAGGTGGGCGCGCAGCTTGTCGCCCAGCTGCACCGCGCGTTCGCACAGCTTTTCTTCGGCAATCACGTCCAGCACGGCGTGGGCCGCGGCCACCGCCAGCGGGTTGCCGGCGTAGGTGCCGCCCAGGCCGCCCGCGGCCGGGCCGTCCATGACGTCGGCGCGGCCGACCACGCCCGAGATCGGGAAGCCGCCGCCCAGGCTCTTGGCCATGGTGATCAGGTCGGCCTGCACCGAGTGGTGCTCCATGGCGAACAGCTTGCCGGTGCGGCCGAAGCCGGTCTGCACTTCGTCGGCGATCAGCAGGATGCCGTGTTCGTCGCAGAGCTTGCGCAGGGCCACCATCAGTTCGGGCGGGGTGATGTTGAAGCCGCCTTCGCCCTGCACCGGTTCGATGATGATCGCGGCGACGCGCTTGGGATCGATGTCGACCTTGAACAGCAGGTCCAGCGCCTTGAGCGAGTCGGCCACGGTGATCGACTGGGTGCCGTTGGGGAACGGCACGTGGTAGATGTCGCCCGGCATCGGGCCGAACGACAGCTTGTAGGGGGCGACCTTGCCGGTCAGCGCCATGCCCAGCATGGTGCGGCCGTGGAACGAGCCCGAGAAGGCGATGACGCCCGAACGGCCGGTGGCCGAGCGCGCGATCTTGATGGCGTTTTCAACGGCTTCGACGCCGGTGGTGAAGAAGGCGGACTTCTTCAGGCCGTCGATCGGGGCCAGGCGGTTGATGCGCTCGGCCAGCGAGACGTAGCCTTCGTACGGCACGATCTGGTAGGCCGTGTGGGTGAAGTTGTCGAGCTGGGCGCTGACGGCGGCCTTGACCTTGGGGTGCAGGTGGCCGGTGTTCAGCACCGCGATGCCGCCCGCGAAGTCGATGTATTCCTTGCCGTTGGCGTCCCACAGCGTGGCGTTCTCGGCGCGCACGGCATAGAAGTCGCACATGACGCCGACGCCGCGCGGCGTGGCCAGGGAACGGCGGGTATTCAAATCCTGATTCTTCATCTCAGCCTCGAATGGCAAGTGGGCGGTAAACCCTTACTTTAATGCTACTATGGCCCCATTGGTGGGAACCACTTTTATAAATCAGGTAGAACCAATTGCGGTCCATCGTCGGAGACTTGTTGCAGCTGCGCCTGGCCGATGCCGACGGCGGGCCGATGAACAAGCGCCTGTACCACGGCATCCGCGAGGCGATTCTGGAGGGCTCGATCGCCGCCGACTCGCGCCTGCCCGCCTCGCGCGACCTGGCGGCCGAGCTGGGCATCGCCCGCAACACCGTGGTGCACGTCTATGGCCAGCTGCTGGCCGAGGGCTACACCCGCAGCCTGCAGGGCAATGGCACCTTCGTCAATGCCTCGCAGCCCGATTCCTACCTGGCCAGCGGCCGCCAGTCGCGCCGCGCGCCGGTGCCGCAACCGCGTCCGGCGCTGTCGGCGCGCGGCGCCGCCATCGTCGACGGCGTCTCGGCCTCGCCCTACCAGTGGGGCGCCTTCATGCCGGGCGTGCCCGACCTGACCGAATTTCCGCACAAGAAGTTCGGCCGCATCTTTTCCGCGCTGTGGCGCAATCCCGCGCCCGACCTGCTGACCTATGCCTACGGCGGCGGCCTGCCGGCGCTGCGCGAGGCGCTGGCCCAGCACCTGGCGCTGACGCGCTCGATCGACTGCGACCCCGACCAGATCCTCATCACCGAAGGCTCGCACCAGGCCATCGACCTGGCCACCCGCATCCTGGGCGAGGCCGGCGAGACCGCCTGGGTCGAGGACCCGGGCTACTGGGGCGCGCGCACGGTGCTGCAGGCCAACGGCCTGCACACAGTGCACCTGCCGGTCGACGAGGAGGGCATGCGCCTGCCGGACGCCGACGCCGCGCCCGGCATGGCGCCGCCGCGCTTCATCTTCGTGACGCCGTCGCACCAGTATCCGCTGGGGCCGGTGATGTCGCTGGCGCGGCGCCGGCAACTGCTGGCGGTGGCGCGCCGCCACGGCAGCTGGATCATCGAGGACGACTACGACAGCGAATTCCGCTTCTCGGGCCGGCCCATCGCCTCGCTGCTGGGCCTGGAGCCGGACGCGCCCGTGATCTACATGGGCACCTTCAGCAAGACGCTGTACCCGGGCCTGCGGGTCGGTTACCTGGTGCTGCCCAAGCCGCTGACCGCGGCGTTCCAGGCGGCCCACGCCGAGCTCTACCGCGAAGGCCACCTGATGACGCACGCGGCGCTGGCCACCTTCATCGCCGAGGGCCACTACGCCGCCCACATCCGCCGCATGCGCATGCTGTACGCGCGCCGCCGCGCCATGCTGGTCAACCTGATCGAACGGCGCCTGGGGCCCGACTGGCTGCACCGCGACGCCAGCCTGGCCGGCCTGCACCTGGTGCTGACATTGCCGCCTCACATGGACGACCTGCGGGTGGTCGAGGTGGCGCGCCGCAAGGGCGTGCTGACGCGCGCGCTGTCGCGCTACTACGTCGGCGCCGAAGGCCGTCGGCCCGGCCTGCTGCTGGGCTACGCCTGCGTGCCGGAGCACGACATCGCGCGCAAGTTCGAGGTGCTGCTGGAAAGCCTGGCCGAAGTGGCGCGCATGACGCCGGCCGCGCCGGCGCTGGCGGCGCAGCCGGCCTGACGCGGACGCTGAAGGGCGGCGGCGCCGCATCCCGCGGCCCGCGCGGTGTGATCGCGCCGGACCCCGCCCTCAGTCCAGGCCGTTCTGTCCGCCGCCCAGCGCCGCCGCGAAAGCCGTGGCGTTGCGCATGCCCTGATCCTCGAAGTTGGTGTTGAACACCGCGTGCGCCTGCGCGCTCTGCCGCGCCAGGTCCTGGAAGCGGCGCGCCAGTTCGGCCAGCTCGGCCTCGGAATATTCATATTGGAAGCGCCCCGACGACGCGGCGCCGTTGGCGTTCCAGGTGGCGGCGTTGCGCCCGTGCAGGCGCAGCAGTGTCAGCTCGGGATGGGTGCAGGCCCACACGGCCGGCACGCTGTTCTCGAACCCCTGCGGCGCGTCCACCACGGTATGCACCACGCCCAGCTCGCGCTCGAACGCCAGCGTGGCGGCCGTGGCCTCGGACGAGTCGAACCAGCTGTGGTGGCGGAATTCGACCGACAGCAGGTGTTCCGGCAGGCGCCGCGCGCCTTCGGCCACCAGGGCGCGGCCGCGCGCGTCGCGCCGGACCCAGGGCGGGTACTGGAAGTGCACCGCGCCCAGCTTGCCGGCCATGCGCAGCGGTTCCAGCGCCAGCGTGTAGCGGCGCCAGAGCTCGTCGCGCAGATCCTCCGGCATGGCGTGGTGGTAGATGACCGGTTCGGGCCAGTCGGCCAGCTCGCGGCGGATGTCGGCGGGCAGCGAGGCCAGCGGCGTCTGGTGGCCGGTGAAGAGGCGGTAGGCCTTGATATTGAAGACGAAATCGTCGGGCGTGCGCTGCGCCCACAGGTAGGCGTTGTCGGCGCTGGGCAGGGCGTAGTAGCTGGAATCGACCTCGGCCAGCCCGAAGCGGGTGGCGTAGAAGCGCAGCCGTGACTGGGCGTCGTGCGCCTCGCGCGGGTAGAAGCGGCCGCACGCCAGCAGCGTGGGATCGGTCCAGGAAGCGGTGCCGGCAAGCAGGCGCATGGGGAAATCGGGCGTAGCGGGAGTGGGAGGCGATGCGGTTATGATACCTGGATATATCCCCAGGTATCGGGCCGCGCCGACCGCGCCCGCCGCCCTCCATTCCACGCCCCATGTCCGACCAGAATCCCGCCAACCCGTCCAGCCGTCCCGATCCCCTGGCCGACCTCAACCCCGCCCAGCGCGAGGCCGCCGAGTTCGGCGTCGGCGGGGCGGGCGGCGACGGGCCGCTGCTGGTGATCGCCGGCGCCGGTTCGGGCAAGACCAACACCCTGGCGCACCGTGTCGCCCACCTGATCCTGAACGGCGCCGATCCGCAGCGCATGCTGCTGCTGACCTTCTCGCGCCGCGCCGCCCAGGAAATGGAACGCCGCGTCGGCAGCGTGCTGCAGCGGGTCATGAACCTGCGCGGCACCCAGCAGGCGCCGTCGCTGCCCTGGGCCGGCACCTTCCACGCCATCGGCGCGCGGCTGCTGCGCGATTGCGCCCAGCGCATCGGTTTGTCCGAGGCCTTCACCATCCACGACCGCGGCGACGCCGAGGACCTGATGGGCATGGTGCGGCACGAACTCGGCCTGTCGTCCACCAAGTCGCGCTTTCCGCTCAAGGGCACCTGCCTGGCGATCTACTCGCGCGTGGTCAACAGCCAGACGCCGGTGGCCGATGTGCTGCACGCCACCTTCCCGTGGTGCGCGCAATGGGAAGACGAACTCAAGAACCTGTTCCGCGCCTACGTCGCCGCCAAGCAGGACCAGCAGGTGCTCGACTACGACGACCTGCTGCTGTACTGGGCCGAGATGATGGGCGACGCGGCCATCGCCGCCGACGTCGGCGCGCGCTTCGATCACGTGCTGGTCGACGAATACCAGGACACCAACCGGCTGCAGGCCGCCATCCTGCTGGCCATGAAGCCCGACGGCCGCGGCCTGACCGTGGTGGGCGACGACGCCCAGTCGATCTATTCGTTCCGCGCGGCCACGGTGCGCAACATCCTCGATTTCCCGGCGCAGTTCCCGCAGCCGGCGCGCGTCATCACGCTGGACCGCAACTACCGCTCGACCCAGCCCATCCTGAACGCCTCCAACGCCGTCATCGGCCTGGCGGCCGAGCGCTACGCCAAGGATCTCTGGAGCGACCGGCCGTCGTCGCAGCTGCCCGAGCTGGTCACCGTCAGCGACGAAGGCGGCCAGGCCCGCTGGGTCGCCGACCAGGTGCTGGCGCAGCGCGAGGGCGGCGCCACGCTCAAGTCGCAGGCGGCGCTGTTCCGCACCTCCAGCCACAGCGCCGCGCTGGAACTGGAGCTGACCCGGCGCAACATCCCCTTCGTCAAGTTCGGCGGCCTGCGCTTTCTGGAAGCGGCGCACGTCAAGGACCTGCTGTCGCTGCTGCGCTGGGCCGAGAACCCGCGCGGGCGCATGGCGGGGTTCCGCGTGGCGCAACTGCTGCCCGGCATCGGCCCGGCCACCGCCGGCAAGCTGATGGACGCCATGGCGCAATCGGCCGAGCCGCTGCGCGCGCTGCGCGAATTCAAGCCGGGCGCGGCGGCGCAGGCGGAGTGGGGCGCGTTCGCCGACACCTACGCGGCGCTGGCCGAGCCCAAGCTGCGCTGGCCCGCCGACGTCGACCTGGCGCTGCGCTGGTACGCCGGCCAGCTCGAACGGCTGTACGACGATGCGCGGGTGCGCAAGACCGACCTGGACCAGCTGGTGCGCATCGCCGCGGGCTACCCGTCGCGCGAGCGCTTCCTGACCGAACTGACGCTGGATCCTCCCGACGCCACCAGCGACGAATCCGGCGCGCCCTCGCGCGACGAGGACTACATGATCCTGTCCACCATCCACTCGGCCAAGGGCCAGGAATGGAAGGCGGTCTATGTGCTGAACGTGGTCGACGGCTGTATTCCGTCCGACATGAGCACCGGCACCGCCGAAGAGATCGAGGAAGAGCGGCGCCTCCTGTACGTGGCCATGACGCGCGCCAAGGAACGCCTGCAGCTGATCGTGCCGCAGCGCTTCTACGTGCACCAGCAGACCGGCATGGGCGACCGCCACGTCTACGGCTCGCGCACCCGCTACATCACCAACGCCATGCTGCCGCTGTTCGACCACCTGCCCAAGCTGCCGGACCTGCCGGCGCGCGAGGCCAAGGCGCCGCAGGCGCCGAGCGTGGACGTGGCCAAGCGCGTGCGCAACCTGTTCGCATAGCGCGCGCGGTCCGGCGGGTTCGCGCGCCGCGCCCGCCGGGCGGCGCGCGGCCGCGCCCATGCGCCGGTGGGCTATCATCGGCCGATACGCTGGATACACGTTGCACCCGCAGGGCTCGCATCGCCAAAGGATGTCTATGTCTACCGAAGAGAATGCCGCCGCCGCTGCGCCCAAGAGCGAAGTCGTGGCGTCCATCGCCTATGTGAATGGCCGGCGCGACCACGAGGTGCCCATCGAGGAGGTGGGCAAGCACGTCGATGCCAAGCGCAGCATGCTGTGGATCGGCCTGCGCAATCCCAGCCCGGAGCGGCTGGCCGACGTGGTCAACCAGCTCGGCGCCTGCGACAAGAACCAGGAAGAGATGCTGGAGTCGCACCGCCGGCCCAAGATCATCGACTACGGCAACATGGTGCTGATCGTCGCCATCACCGTCGAGGTCGAGGCCGAGCGTCCCATCTTCGGTGAAACCCAGTTCCTGATCGGCGAGGGCTTCCTGGTCACCGTGCGGCGCGGCGCCACCGCCGGCCACAGCCCCTTGCGCGAACGGCTGGAGTCCTCGCCCGACCTGCTCAAGCGCGGCAGCGACTACGTCGCCTCCGAACTGCTGGACTGGCTGGTGGACCGCTACGTGGCGGCGGCCGGCAAGATCGAGTCGGTGGTCGAGGGCGCCGAACAGAAGCTGCTGATCCGCGGCGCCAAGGATTCCGACATCCGCAGGCTGTATCGCCAGCGCCGCGACCTCCTGCGCATCCACACCGTAGTGTCGCCGCTGGCCGAGATCTGCCGGCGCCTGGCTCGGGTCGAGATGTCGGCGGTGGACGAGCATGCCCGGCCGTATTTCGGCGAGGTGGCCGACCGCGTGCTGCGGGTCGATGAACTGTTCAATTCGCTGCGCGAGTCGCTGGCCTTCGCCTTCGAAGCCAGCCTGATGATCGGCCAGGCCGCGCAGAACGACACCACTCGCAAGCTGGCCTCCTGGGCCGCCATCCTGGCGGTGCCCACGGCCATCGCCGGCATCTACGGCATGAACTTCAAGTTCATGCCCGAGCTGGAATCGCCGTTCGGCTATCCGGTCACGTTGGGGGTGATCGCGTCGGTCTGTTCGTTCCTGTACTGGCGCTTTCGCAAGTCGGGCTGGTTGTAGGACTACGTCCGCCTGGAACGTGGCGGCGGCGACGCGCTTTGCCGCGCGGCGCCGGCGCGGCTGTGGCAAACTGCCTGCGTTTTCCTCTTCGGAGCGCGGCCCGTGCGCGGCAATTCCCCCTTTCGCGGCGGCAGCAAGCTGACCGCCCTCGTGGTCGCCCTGATCCTGGCGGCGGCGGGCGCCCTCGTCAATTGGCTGCAGCCGTCCCGCCAGGGCGGCGAGCGCCCGGCCGAACGGCCCGGCGCCAGCGCGCCCGCGACGTCCGGCAAAGCCGGCGCGGCCCAGGCCGGCGCCGTGCCGGCAGGCAGCTATACCCTGACCGGCATGATCGTCAACGTCGCCGACGGCGACACCGTGACGCTGCGCGCGCCCGACGGCCAGCGCCGCATCCGCATGGACAGCATCGACGCGCCCGAGGAGGGCCACGGCGCCGACCAGCCCGGCCAGCCCTACGCCGAGGCCTCGCGCCAGCACCTGGCCAGCCTGGTGGCCGGCAAGACCCTGACCGCCCAGTGCTACCTGAAGGACCAGTACGGCCGCGACGTCTGCGCGCTGATTCTGGACGACGGCCGCTCGGCCAACCGCCTGCAGGTCGAGGCCGGCTACGCCTGGGCCTACACCGCGCGCCAGGGCGAGTACCTGAACGACAAGGCCATGCCCGACCTGCAACGCCAGGCCAAGGCCGCCGGCCGAGGCCTGTGGGCCGGCAAGGACCCGATGCAGCCCTGGAAGTGGCGCTACGACTGCTGGCGCCAGCGCCAGTGCGGGTGATGGCCGCGGGCCCGCAAGTTCCCTAGGGGGATGCCAGGGTACTGGGGCGGATGCACCTTTGCTATCCTCTGTCGCACTGAATAGAAGGAAAGGTTTCCATGCGTGCTTTGATGCGGCTCTGGGCGGCGGCCATGATGCTGTTGCTGGCGTTGGCGGGCTGCTCCCGGGAGGGCAGTCCCATCAACAGCCCCTATCCGGCCGGCGCCGAAAGCCAGAACGCGCTGTATTCCGCCTTCGTCAAGCGCTCGCCCAAGTACCTGGATCCGGCCAGCTCTTATTCCACCGACGAAACCCCATATACCTACAACATCTATGAGACGCTGTACGGCTACCACTACCTCAAGCGGCCGTATGAGCTGATCCCGCGCGCGGCGGCCTCGATCGACCCGCCGGTCTACCTGGATGCGCAGGGCAAGGTGCTGCCGGCCGACGCGCCGGGCGAGCAGATCGCCCAAAGCATCTACGACATCAAGATCAAGCCCGGCATGCGTTTCGCGCCGCACCCGGCCTTCGCCCGCAAGACCGACGGCAGCTACGACTACTTCCCGATCGCGCCGGAGGACCTGGCCGACAAGTACGCCATCCCCGATTTCCCGCGCACCGGCACCCGCGAACTCACCGCCGACGACTATGTCTACGCCTTCCGCCGCCTGGCCAGCCCGCGCGTGGTGTCGCCGATCTATTCGCTGATGGCCGAATACGTCAGCGGCCTGAAGGACTACGGCGACCGCCTGCGCGAGCGCGACAAGGCGCTGCGCCGCGACCTGCCGGGCGGCGCCGGCGCCTCGTGGCTGGACCTGCGCGAGGCCGACGGCTTCACCGGCGTGCAGGCGCTCGACCCGCACACGCTGCGCATCCGCGTCAACGGCAAGTACCCGCAGTTCAAGTACTGGCTGGCCATGACCTTCACCGCGCCCGTGCCCTGGGAGGCCGACCGCTTCTACAACCAGCCCGGCATGGCCGATCACGACCTGTCGCTCAACACCTGGCCCGTCGGCACCGGCCCCTACATGCTGGCCGAGTCGCTGCAGAACCGCCGCCACGTGCTGGCGCGCAATCCCAACTTCCACGGCGAACCCTATCCCTGCGACGGCGAGCCGGGCGACCGCGCCGCGGGCCTGCTGGCCGACTGCGGCAAGCCCACGCCCTTCATCGACCGCGCCGTCTTCAGCGTCGAGAAGGAAGCCATTCCGCTGACCGGCAAGTTCATGCAGGGCTACTACGACGTGCCGCAGATCGAGCGCGGCGAGTACGGCGTGGCCATGCTGGTGGCCGCCGGCGACAGCCAGGACAAGGCGCGCAAGTACGCCGAGCACGGCATCCGCCTGCCCACCACGGTCGAGACCGCCAACTGGTACATGGGCTTCAACTGGCTCGATCCGGTGGTGGGCAAGGGCGACACGCCCGAGCAGGCCGAGAAGAACCGCAAGCTGCGCCAGGCCATCAGCATCGCCTTCGACTGGGAGGAATACGTGGCGGTGTTCGAGAACAGCCAGGCCTCGGTGGCCTACGGCCCGGTGCCGCCCGGCGTGCTGGGCTACCGCGAGCCGCCCGAGGGCGTGAACCCGGTGGTCTACGACCTGGTCGACGGCAAGCCGGTGCGCAAGTCCATCGACACCGCGCGCAAGCTGCTGGCCGAGGCCGGCTATCCCGACGGCCGCAACGCCGTCACCGGCGCGCCGCTGGTGCTGTACTACGACTCCATGACCGGCGGCGGCTCCAATCCGCAGTTCGACTGGATGCGGCGGCAGATGGCCAAGATCGGCGTGCAGATGGACGTGCGCTCGACCGACTACAACCGCTTCCAGGACAAGATGCGGCGCGGCTCGGCGCAGATCTTCCTGTGGGGCTGGAACGCCGACTACCCCGACGCCGAGAACTTCCTGTTCCTGCTGTACGGTCCCAACGCCAAGGCCAAGAACGGCGGCGAGAACGCCGCCAACTACGACAGCCCCGAGTACGACAAGCTGTTCGAGCAGATGAAGTTCCTGGACGACGGTCCCGAAAAGGAAGCCCTGATCCAGCGCATGGTCGCCATCGTGCAGCGCGACGCGCCCTGGATGTTCGGCTACTTCCCGATGTCGGGCGGCGCCTACCAGCAGTGGGTCGGCAACGCCAAGCCGACCCAGATGGTGCGCAACACGCTGCAGTACATGAAGATCGACCCGGTCCTGCGCGAGCGCAAGATCGACGAGTGGAATTCCCCCATCTGGTGGCCGGTGGGCCTGTTCGCGCTGCTGATCGCGCTGGCGATCTGGCCGTCGTACGTGGCGCTCAAGCGACGCGAGCGGCAGACCGCCTTCGTCCCGGCCGCGCGCAAGGAGCATCAATCATGATCGGCTACGTCATCCGCCGGCTGCTGTATGGCGTGCTGATCCTGATCGGCGTGAACCTCTTCACCTTCATCCTGTTCTTCGCGGTCAACACGCCCGACGACATGGCGCGCCTGGCCATCGGCGGCCAGCGCATCAGCCAGGACGCGGTCGAGAAATGGAAGGTCGAGCACGGCTACGACAAGCCGCTGTTCTACAACGCCCAGGCCAGCGGCAGCGCGCAATTGACCGACACGGTGTTCTACCAGCGTTCGGTGCCGCTCCTGGCGATGGACTTCGGCGCCTCGGACGGCGGCCGCGACATCGGCCGCGAGATCCAGACGCGCATGGGGCCGAGCCTGGCGCTGGCGGTGCCGACCTTCTTCCTGGGGCTGTTCGCCAGCATCGTGTTTTCGCTGACGCTGGTGTACTTCCGCGCCACGCGGCTGGATTTCTGGGGCGTGGTGGTGTGCGTGATCCTGCTGTCCATCTCCAGCCTGTTCTACATCATCGCCGGCCAGTGGATGTTCGCCAAGCTGCTGCGGCTGGTGCCGTTCTCCGGCTTCGAGGGCGGGCTGGACATGGTCAAGTTCCTGGCCCTGCCGGTGCTGGTGGCGATCGTCTCGCGCCTGGGGCCCGAGGCGCGCTTCTACCGCACCCTGTTCCTGGAGGAGATCGGCAAGGACTACGTGCGAACCGCCCGCGCCAAGGGGCTGGCCGAGCGCGTGGTGCTGTTCCGCCACGTGCTGCGCAATGCCATGCTGCCGATCCTGACCAGCACCGTCGCCGCCTTGCCGCTGCTGTTCATGGGCAGCCTGATCGCCGAATCCTTCTTCGGCATCCCGGGCCTGGGCAGCTACACCATCGACGCCATCAACGCGCAGGATTTCTCCATCGTGCGCGCCATGGTGTTCCTGGGGGCGTCGCTGTACATCGTGGGGCTGATCCTGGCCGACATTTCCTACACGCTGGCTGACCCCCGCGTCCGATTCGAGTAGCCGCCATGCCCAAGTTCGTATTCCTCTGGACCGACATTGCGCTGTGGCTGATGGTGCTGGGCGCGCTGGCCTATGCCTGGCACGTGCGGCGCAGCCCGAACCTGCGTTCGACCTGGGCGCGGGTGGCGCGCGACACGCCGGCGATGTGCTCGGCCGTGGTGCTGGCCGCGTTCGCGCTGGTCGGCCTGCTCGATTCCGTCCACTACCGCCCGCAATTGCCGCCCGCGCCGGGCGCCGCCGCCGACGCCGCGCCGGTCTACGCGCCGGCGGTCAAGTCGGCGCTGGACGGCCTGCTGGGCGGCAGCGTGCTGACCCAGCCCGAAAAAACCTATTCCAGCCCGCTGGCGGTGCGCCAGTTCACCAAGGAAACCCTGCTGGTCGATGACAAGCCGGTGCGCGACTTTCCGCGCCTGCGGGCGGCCGGCACGCACCTGGCCGATCCCGACCGCGACCACCTGGGCGACGTCTACTACCGCCTGGGCCTCGGCCTGGCGGCCGGGCTGGCGGTGTCGCTGGTCGGCGCCGGCCTGCTGTTCGTCTGCCTGGCGCGGCGCCAGGGCGCCGCGGCGGCGGCCGAGGCCCTGCTGGGCGGACGCGCCGAGGTGCCGTGGCGCGCCATGGCGATCACCTTCGCCCTGCTGTGCCTGGTGGCGGGGGCGCTGGCCGGGCTGTCCAGCGGCTACCACGCCCTGGGCACCGACCGCATCGGCAACGACGTGCTGTGGCAGGCGCTCAAGAGCATCCGCACCGCGCTCGTCATCGGCAGCCTGACCACGCTCGCCATGCTGCCGCCGGCCATCGTCTTCGGCATCGCGGCCGGCTATTTCAAGGGCAGGGTGGACGACGCCATCCAGTATCTGTACACCACCATCACCTCGATCCCGGGCGTGCTGCTGGTGGCCGCCTGCGCGCTGATGATGCAGGTCTACATCGACAACCACGCCGAGCTGTTCGACACCTCGGCGGCGCGCGCCGACCTGCGCCTGTTCCTGTTGTGCATGATCCTCGGCTTCACCGGCTGGGCCGGCCTGTGCCGCCTGCTGCGCGCCGAGACCCTCAAGCTGCGCGAGCTGGAATACGTGCAGGCCGCGCGCGCCTTCGGCGTGTCGCACTGGCGCATCATGACACGCCACCTGCTGCCCAACGTCGCGCACCTGGTGCTGATCACCGTGGTGCTGGAATTCTCCGGGCTGGTGCTGTACGAGGCGGTGCTGTCGTACCTGGGCATCGGCGTCGATCCCAGCATGAATTCCTTCGGCTCGATGATCGACGGCGCGCGCCTGGAAATGTCGCGCGACCCGATGATCTGGTGGAACCTGATGACCGCCTTCCTGTTCATGCTGGCGCTGGTGCTGGCCGCCAACCTGTTCGCCGACGCCGTGCGCGACGCCTTCGATCCGCGCACCCGCCGCTACAAGCCGGGCCGCCTGCCCGGCATGGGCTGGTTCGGCCGCCGTCCGGGCGCCGCGCTGGCGGCCGACGCCCGATCCACCAAACCGGGAGACGCGCCATGAGCCAGGATATCCGGCAGGACACCCCCTTGCTGGCCGTGCGCGGCCTGGACGTCGACATCGCCGGCGAGAGCGGCATGACGCACGCGGTCAAGCGCCTGCAGCTGGCCATTTCGCAGCGCGAGACCTTCGCCCTGGTGGGCGAGTCCGGCTGCGGCAAGAGCATGACCGCGCTGGCGCTGCTGCGCCTGCTGCCGGACGCCGGCCGCATCGTCGGCGGCCAGATCGACCTGGATGGCGAGGACCTCAACCGCCTGCCCGAGAGCGCCATGCGCGGCGTGCGCGGCGGCCGCATCGGCATCATCTTCCAGGAACCGTCCACCAGCCTCAACCCGGTCATGCGGGTCGGCGACCAGATCATCGAGACGCTGGTGGCGCACACGCCGCTGCGCGGCGCCGCGGCCCGCGCCCGCGCCATCGACTGGCTGCGGCGGGTCGGCATCCCCGAGCCCGAGCGGCGCGTGGACGACTACCCGTTCCAGTTCTCCGGCGGGCAGAAGCAGCGCGTCATGATTGCCATTGCGCTGGCGGCGGAACCCTTGCTGCTGATCGCCGACGAGCCCACCACCGCGCTCGACGTCACCGTGCAGGCGCAGGTGCTGGCGCTGCTGGCCGACATCCAGCGCGAGATCGGCATGGCGGTGCTGCTCATCACCCACGATCTGGCGGTGGTGCGCAACGTCGCCCACCACGTGGCCCTGATGCGCGGCGGCGAGATCGTCGAAAGCGCCAGCGCCGAGGAATTCTTCCGCGCGCCCAAGCATCCCTACGCGCGCCAGCTGTTCGACGCCATTCCCACTTTCGAGAAGCGCGGCGTGCCGCTGAGCGAGGCCGGCCGCGCCGCCCTGGGCGCGGACGCGGCCGTGGCGCGCAAGCGTGCGCGCGAACCCGGCGTGGTGCTGGACGTGCAGGACCTGAAAGTCCATTACCCGGTGCGCAAGGGCCCGTTGCGGCGCGTGGCGTCATGGGTCAAGGCGGTCGACGGCGTGACTTTCAGCCTGCGCGCCGGCGAGACCCTGGCGCTGCTGGGCGAGTCGGGTTGCGGCAAGACCACCACCGGCAAGGCCTTGCTGCGGCTGATCGACGGCGCCCGCATCTCCGGCCGCGCGATGCTGCAGGGGCAGGATCTGCTGACCGCCGACCGTGCCCGGCTGCAGCGTCTGCGCCAGGACATCCAGATCGTGTTCCAGGATCCCTACGCCTCGCTCGATCCGCGCATGCGGGTCGGCGACATCCTCGACGAAGGCCTGGAATCGCTGCGCCGCGGCATGGGCGCGCAGGCGCGCCGCGACCGCGCCGTCCGGCTGGTCGAACGGGTCGGCCTGCCGGCCAATACGCTGGCGCGCTATCCGCACGAGTTCTCGGGCGGCCAGCGCCAGCGCATCGCCATCGCCCGGGCGTTGGCGGTCGAACCCAAGGTGCTGATCTGCGACGAGCCGACCTCGGCGCTGGACGTGTCGGTGCAGGCGCAGATCCTGGACCTGTTGCGCGAGCTGCAGGACGAGCTGGGCATCGCCTACCTGTTCATCACCCACAACTTCGGCGTGGTCGAATACCTGGCCGACCGCATCGCGGTGATGGAGGGCGGCCGCATCGTCGAACTGGGCGAGGCCGACGCGGTGCTGCACGCGCCGCGCCAGGACATGACGCGCCGGCTGCTGGAAGCCGTGCCCAGGCTGCAATTCGGCCAGGCCTGAGCCGGGTCCTCCCCTTGCCGCCGGGGCGGGGGACGGCGGGAATCATGCGATACTGTCTCTTCGAACACCGCGAAAAACGATCTTGCGCGTGACGCCGCCAGCCGGCCGCGCCCGCACAGGATCGCGCACACGTCACCCGGCCCGCCAGGCCAGGTCGGCCAGCGATTCCCCGACATCCGTCGGAACGTCCCGAGTCATCGCGCCGTTGGCGCGCATGGCTCGTTTCACCGGAATACGCCATGCACCGACCTTTTTCTCCCGCCATTCCCCTTGTTCACGCCACCATCGCCATTGTCGGCGCCGGCCTCGGCGGCCTGACGTTGGCCCGCGTCCTGCACCGCCACGGCATCGCCGCCACGGTCTACGAGGCCGACGCCTCGCCCGCGGCGCGCACGCAGGGCGGATTGCTGGATATCCACCCGCACAACGGCCAGGCCGCGCTGCGCGCCGCCGGTCTGTACGAGGCCTTCCTGCCCCTGGTGCGGCCGGGCGAGGATGCCAAGCGCGTGGTCGACCGCCACGGCCGCGTGCTGCTCGACCGGCCGGGGCAGGGCCAGGCGCGGCCGGAGGTCGACCGCGGCGACCTGCGCCGGCTGCTGATCGATTCGTTGCCGCCGGCCGCCATCCGCTGGGGCCACAAGCTCACCGCCGCCGCGCCCCTCGCGTCTGGCCGTCACCGGCTGGCGTTCGCCAATGGCGCGACGGACACGGCCGACCTGTTGGTCGGCGCCGACGGGGCCTGGTCGCGGATCCGTCCGCTGCTGTCCGGCGCCGCGCCGGCCTACGTCGGCACGACCTTCTTCGAGAGCACGCTGTTCGACGGCGACCGCCGCTATCCGGACAGCGCGCGCGCGATCGGCCATGGCACGCTGATGGCGGTCGAACCCGGCCAGGGCATCCTGGCGCATCGCTACGCCGATGGCACCCTGCGCAGCTACGCGGCCGTGAACTGGCCGCTGGCGGCGGTCGACGCGCTGGTCCGCGATGGCCAGGCCGCCGTGCGCCAACGCATCGCCGCCGCATTCGCGGACTGGGCGCCGGCGCTGCGCGCGCTGGTCATCGAGAGTGATGGGGCGGTCATCGCCCGGCCCCTGCATGCATTGCCGGTCGAGCATCGTTGGCCGCGCATCGCCGGCGTCACGCTGGTGGGCGACGCGGCGCACCTGATGTCACCGTTCGCGGGGGAGGGCGCCAACCTGGCCCTGTTCGACGGCGCCGAGCTGGGCCTGGCGCTGTGCCGGCATCCCGCCGACCTCGGCGCGGCGCTGGCGGCGTACGAACAGGCCCTGTTCCCGCGCAGCGCGGCGGTGGCGGCGCGAACGGCGCGGAACCTCCAGCGCTTCTTCGGCCCCGACGCGCCTGGCAGCGTGGCGGCGCTGTTCGCCGCCCAATGAAAACCGCGCCCGGATCCTTGCGGATCGGGGCGCGGCGCGTCGAGGCTGGCGCCTCAGTCGTGGGCGTTGCGGGTCTCGAGCCAGACCAGGGTGTCGTGCCTCAGGGCGCGCACGCATTGCGCCAGGAAGGCATGCACCACCTCCAGTTCGCCGGCGTCGTAGCGCCGGGCCATCAACACCACCGCCTCGGCCACCCACTGGCGTTCCTGGGCCAGTTGCTGGCACTGCTCCTCCACCGGCCGGATCACGATCATGCGGCGATCCAGCGGATGGCGGCCCCGTTGCACATAGCCAGCCGCTTCCAGGCGGTTGATCAGCGCGGTGGCGCCGCCGGAGCTGATGCCCATCAGCTGGGCCAGTTGGCCGGTGGGCAGGGCATCGAACTCCATCACCAGTTCCAGCGCTTTCAGATCCGCCAGGGGGATACCCATTTTCTCCGCCAGGGCCGATTGGCAGGCCGCGTTGTACACGGCGAACTGTCGGCCCAGCATCAGGGCGATATCGTCAAGCATTCCGGGCCGCAGATCGTTGTTGCGAGATTCAGGCATCACGGTCACATGCTCGTGGTGAACGATGGATTCTTGTTGCAGCATGGCGTCGCTCCCTCACGGATCCGGTTGATTACTTCTTGGCCGTCAGGCCGCCGAGCAGGCCGCCCAGCAGACCGCCGTTGTTGCCGCCGGTGCTGGCGCCGCCGCTGACGCCGGCCGTCACGCCGCCCAGCAAGCCGCCCAACAGGCCGCCGTTGTTGGCCGAACCCGAGGCCCCCGCACCCGCGCCCGCTCCGGCACTGGCGCCGGCCGAGGCGCCGCCGCCGGTCAGGCCGCCCAGCAAGCCGCCCAGCAGGCCGCCATTGGCGCCCGCGGTGCCGCCCGCCGTGCCGCCCGCGCCGCCGGTCACGCCGCCGAGCAGGCCGCCCAGCAAGCCGCCGTTGGCCGCGCCGCCCGTGGCGCCGCCCAGATTGCCCGTCACGCCGCCCAGCAGGCCGGTCACCGGGGCCAGCAGGCCGCCGTTGCCGCCGGCCGCGCCGCCGGTCACGCCGCCCAGGATCCCGGTGATCGGGCTGAGCAGGCCGCCGTTGTTGCCGCCGACCGCGCCGCCCAGGCCCAGGCCGCTGGTCAGGGAGGCGACCGCGCCGGTGGCATTGGCCAGCGTGTTGCCGAGCGGGTTGGTGTTGCCCGGCGTGGCATTCAACAGGCCGCCGGCGCTGCTGACCGCGCCGCCCAGGCCTTGCAGCACGCCGTTCAGGCCAGCCACGTTGCCGCCAGGCAGTTGGTTGCCCAGGTTGCTGACCGTGCCGCCCAGCGTGTTGAGCAGGCCGGCGACCGGCGCGCCCAGCTTGGTGGTGGCGCCGACTTGTTGCGTCAGGCCGACCACCGTGCCCGCCAGGGGGCTGGCCGTCGGGTCGAGCGCCTTGCCGATGCCGCCCAGGGTCGGCTGCAGGCCGAGCGGCAGCACGTTGTCGACGGTCTTGCCGACATTACCCAGCGCGGGTTCGAGCAGCGGCTTGGACGGTCCGCCCAGCACGCCGCCGGTAACGCCGCCGACCAATTGGTTGACGGGGTTCAACAGCCCGCCGGGGCCGGACAGGCCCGCGGTCAGGGCGCCCACCGCGTTGGTGGCATTGCCCAGCACCGTGGTCAACGGTTGCGGATTCTTGGGATCGGCATTGAGCAGGCCGCCGGTGCTGGCGACCGTCTTGCCCAGGCCTTCCACCAGGCCACCGACGCCGGCGCTCAGGCCGCCGGGCAGGCCGGTGCCCTTGACCGTGGTGCCCAGGCCTTCGACCAGGCCGCCCACTTGCTTGACGGTGCCGTCGACGGGCTTTCCCAGGCCGGTGGTGGCGCCGACCTGTTGCGTCAGGCCGACGACCGTGTCGGCGACCGGCTTGATGGTGGGATCGAGCGCCTGGCCGATACCGCCCAGGGTGGTGCCCAGATTCAGGGGCAGGGTATTGTCGACCGCCTTGCCGGTATTACCCAGCGTGGTCTGCAGCAAACCGGTGGTGACCGGGTTGTTGGGGTTATTCGGTTCGTTCGGGCCGCCGGGGTTGCCCGGATTACCGGGGTTGCCGGGGTTGCTCGGATTATCGGTGCCAGGCAGGCTGGCGGAACTGTTGTGACCACCACCACCGCCGCCGCATGCGGCCAGCGCGCTCATCAGAGCGGCCGCCATAACGGTGGAGGTCAGAATACGTTGTACGCGCTGCGTGTCAATCTTGGCATTCATGGCGAGCTCCTGTGGGGGAAGTGTCAGGCGTCGAAACTGCCCGATACATCCCTACATGCATAAACCGTGCCAATATTTTTCAAACGCAGTTCCGGTTTGCGTTCAGGTCATTTTTAGATAATTGAAAATCCTTTTAAATCAATGACTTGAATTTAAAACAGAGGGTTTGTACCAATATTTGGAATCCCCCATTTTTACGATCACGCGCCACCTGCGAATGTTACGTCCGGGCCCGATTGGGCCGTTACGTTACGGGCCGCGTTACGTAACGTGGTGTATGGAACAGGCAAAAAAAAGCGCCTGTCGAAACAGGCGCGGGTGTTGCGAGGCGGCTGCCCGCGGCGCGCTAGAACGCGTCGTAATACAACGAGTAATTGGCGTTGAAGCGCACGTCGCGGCCATTGTTTATGGTGGCCGAACCGATCGGCTTGGCCACGTTGAAATCAAACAGGTAGTACTTGTCATCGGTAAAGCGCAGCCCCAGCGCCACTGACGACAGGTGCCGCTGGTTCAACTGCTGCAGGCTGGAATTGTTGTACCAGGTGCGGGCGTAGTCGATCAGCGCATAAGGCTGCACGTTCGACAGGTACTGCCAGCCGATACCGAAGCGGCGATTAACTTCGGCGGAAACACCCACGCCCTTGTCGCCGCTCTGTTCGCCTTGCGGATAACCCATCGCATACCGCCAGCTGCCGTACGACACCTGTTCCGACGAGGGCAGGATATTGCTGGAGTACTGCGCGGCGCCGGACAGGGTCAGGCCGAATTGCGCCGGCAGCGCGAAGGTCTGCTTGGCGTTGAGGTTGTAGCGGGTGAAGTCCAGGTCGAGGATCGGCACGGCCGAATAGCCGTAGTTGGTGTTGATCTCCTTCTTGGCCCCGGCGCCGGTGAAGCCCCGGGCCACCGCCAGCGTCACATCGGTGGTCTTGGATTCGGATACCTGGATATAGCGCATCTCGAGGTTGGCGGCGCGCACCTGGGCGTCCTGCTGCAGCCAGCGATCGGAGTTCTTGGCGTCGTAGCGATCCTTCGAGTTGGCCGCGTAGACCCCCAGCGTGCCCGTCAGCGAACGGGTGTTGTTCAGCAGGAAGGGATAGCTGACGCCGATGCCGATGCGGTCGTTCTTGACCCGGCGATTGAAGCCCAGGTATTCGATCGCCTCGTCCTTGGGACGGGCGTCGTAGTGGTAGCCATCGACCTTGACCGCCAGGCCGTCATTGCCCAGCGGCACGCGGACCTCGCCCGAGATGTATTTGACGTCATCGGTGTTGAACGGCACCGAGGCCGTCAGCTTGACCTGTTCGCCCAGCGGCGTGAGGCTGTTGGTGGCGAAGTTCACCAGCGGCTGCATGCCCGTGCCCAGGTCCGCCACTCCGCCAGTCAGGCTGACCGGCTGGCGCGTGGCCGCCAGCACCAGTTCGGTGGCGCCGTCGGCGCGGCGCGGCAGATCCAGCGACGGGGTGAACTTCACGCCCGGCACCGTGCGCATCAGGTTCAGCACCCGTTCCAGCGTGGCCTGTTTCAGCGGTTTCTCCGCCTTCAGCGGCTCGGCCAGCGATTCCAGGCGGTCCTGGGCATTGCCGAGATCGCCCTCGATGCGCACCGTGCCGATATAGCCTTCGACCACGGTCACCACCACCAGCCCGTTGGCGAAAGTCTGGTTCTGCACCAGCGCGAACGACAGCGGATAGCCGCGGTCGCGGTACAGCTGGGTGATCTTGTCGACCTGCTGCACCAGCTCGCCCAGGCTGATTTCCTTGCCGGACAGCGGCGCCAGCAGGGCGGAGACTTCCTCGAACGGCATTTCGTGCACGCCCGTGACGTCGAAATGCTGGGGCACGATGCGCTGCGCCAGCCGGGCCTGCAGAGCCAGTTGTTCGGGAGTGGGGGCCTGCACCACCGGCGGCGGCTGGGTGGCGCCGGGCGGCCGTTCGATCTGCGGCAGCGCGTCCACCGGGTTGCCGCGCAACGGGCCGTCGGCATGTGCCGTGCCGACGGCGGCCAGGGTGCAGATAAGGGCGAGGGAAAGCGGACTTGCGGGAAGCGTGCGTCTCATGCCTGGTTGTCTCTCTTTTGCCGCTGGCGCCGTTTAAACAGGGGCATCCATATTAAGGGTCTGAATAAAGGCTTAACTATATGGGGCCGCTATATAAGTAAACCGGTGGCGCGCCGCTCAGGCGGTATGTTGCCAGCGCGCCGAGGCAATGACAAATTATTTCATTGTGACTGGCCGGAAACGTGGATATAACAATAGAGCGACATACAAGGCAATCTTTCCTCGGCCGAATTCAGGGTTTACCGGTACATTGAAAAATGACCCTGGCTAATTTCCGAGTATTCGTTACAAGTAAGCTGTCGCACTGTTGCGAATACTGGTATAAACCCTGATGTGTATTAATTGTTAATAGATAAGACTATATAAACGTATCAAAACACATCGGGTTTACCGGCTCTCGGGAGTCCACAGATGGACCAGGATGACCGCAACAAATTCGTCGCAAGTCGGCTCGCCGCAAGCGCCTGCCGACCGCCGGCTCACAGGGGCCGCGCATGAACCCGGGCGATATCGTTCCCCTTTCCTTCAACAGCGGCCTGGTGGCGCTGTCGTTCCTGATCGCGGCGCTCGGCTCCTACGTGGCGCTGCTGGCCGCGGTGGGTATCCGCGCCGAAATGCAGGACGGCGAGATCCGCATCGGTTACATCATCATCGGCGCCCTGGCGATGGGTGGCGTCGGCATCTGGAGCATGCACTTCATCGGCATGCAGGCACAGGACTTGCCGTTCGCAGTGGGTTACCAGATCGGTTTGACCGTGCTCAGTTTCCTGGTGGCGGCTGGTTTTTCCGGCTGGGCCTTCTGGTATGTGGGCCGCGACCGCTTCACATTTATGCGCTGCGTGGTGGGCGGCCTGGCCGCGGGCCTCGGCGTGGCGGCGATGCATTATGTGGGTATCAGCGCCATGCGCATGCCCGCGGTATTTATCTGGAATCTGCCGATGGTTGTTTTGTCGGTATTCATAGCGGTAATCGCCGCGTCAGCCGCATTGTGGCTGGCTTTCAATACGCAGAATGAGTTCCAGCGCGTCGCGGCGGCCATTTTGATGGCGATCGCCGTGTGCGGCATGCATTACACGGGGGCGGCGGCCGGCATGGTGGTTTGCACCGCCCCGCGCGATTTTTCCAGCATGCAGATCGGCGGGGTGATGCTGCCGTACATCGCGTTCGCGCTGTCGTTCGTCATGCTGCTGGTGATGCGCTGGCATTTGCAGCGGGCTTCACGCCGTTTCCGCGCGCGCCTGGCGCAACGCATCGACTCGATCATTGAATCGGCCCCCGTGGTCGATCCGGGCAGGGCGCCCGGCTCGACGCTGGGACCGGGTTGAGGGCCCGTCGGCAGCGACGGACCTGGCGGTACCCCGGGGACGCGAAGGTGTGGAACACGCCAGCGCGCCGGCAACACCGGGCTTAGGGGGCCACGCCGTCCCTGCGGCATGGCTCGATTATCAAGCGAGACCTGAGGAGCTCGACATGAAAGCGAAACTTGCGCAGTTCTGGAACGATGAAGAAGGCATTACCGCCCTGGAATACGGGCTGATCGCGGGCACCATCGCGGTGGCGCTGGTAGCGGCCCTGGCGACGTTCACGGGCGCGCTGAGCGGCCTGTTCACGTCGCTGCAGGCCAAGCTCGCCAACGCGTCCAAGTGAGGCCGAAGGTCCCGGCCGCCCGGATGGGCCTGGCTTTGGCCAGGCGGCGCCGGACGGTCGGGCCTGCCGCCCCACCGGGTGTGGAGCTGATGTTGACAACACTTCCCGCGCAGCGATTTCGGGCGGTTGCGGATTGACGGCGTTGCGCGCATCGGCTCCTGCGTACTGCGCGCCCATGTTTTGCCAGATTGAACCCGAAACCGTCAGAAGGTCCTGCCTTGTATCCAGGGGAAGTGCTGTGGTGGCTGTTGTTCGCATGCTGGAATCTGGTGTTGATATACACCGATCTGCGCTATCGCCGCGTACCCAACACGCTTATCGTCGCGGGGTTCGCGGGACAGGCGCTGTGGCTGCTCGCGGCGTGGCTCGCGCCAGCCTGGGGCTATCCACCGCGCTGGGCCGGCTGGCCCATGGCATTGGCCGGATTCGCGCTGGCCTTGCCGTTCTTCCCGCTCTGGCTCAAGCGCCTGATGGGCGCGGGCGACGTCAAGGCGATCGCCGTGCTGGGGCTGCTGACGGGCTTCGCGCCGCTCGTGATGACGCTGGTGGCCGCGAGCCTGCTGGCCGGGCTGCACGCCTTGCTCTACCTGTTTCTTTCCCGAAGCTGGGCCTTGCCGCTTCGGGCTCGCCAGATCCCGTACGGAACCTACCTGGGCGCGGCCGCGCTCAGCGTGGTGTTTATTCCCTTGAATTCGGACTGGTATTCGTGGTGTTTTTCCTGGTGTTCTACGCGATCCTGACGTACGCCCTGGTGTTCACCGCGCAGCATTCGGTCACCCTGGCGGCGCAGGACGGCGCCCGCAAGGTCCTGCAATGGCAGCCGGGCGCCGCCTCGCTGACCGTGCGCGCCAACGCCGGGCGCGACAGGGCGCTGGACCGCGCAGGCTGGATCACCACCATGTCGTCGGCCGCCGTGGCGGTGGCGGTGTGCGGCGCCAGCGGCACGCTCAGCAGCACCGCCGGCGGCGCCTGCAGCGGCCAGCCGCTGAGCGCGGACCAGATCGAGGTGACGGTCAGCTACCCCTACGGCGCCAACCCGCTGATCCCGAATTTCCCGTTCCTGGCGCAGGCGCTGATGCCGCCCTCGAGCGTGCTGTCGGCCCGCGCCACGGTCCACCTGGGCAACGGCCTGGATGGGAGCAACTGACATGAACGCGCGTCGCGCCCCTGGCCATCCCCGCGGTCGCAAGCCCGGCCAGCGAGGCATCGCCGCGCTCGAGTTCTCGCTGATGGTGACGATGCTGCTGATGTTCGTCTGCGCCGTCGTCGGCTACGGCGTGCTGTTCTGGATGCAGCAGCAACTGGCTTCGGCCGCCTCGGAAGGCGCGCGCGCGGCGGTCTATGCGCGCTTCGCCGGCCAGGCCGACGTGCCCGGCGCCGCCTGCACCGCGGCGATGAGCGTGTTCGGCACCGGGTCGGCGGTGGCCTGCGCGACCACCAGCGCGCCGTGCGCCTGGAGCGGTTCGGGCGGCCAGACGGCCCAGTGCAGCACGGTCGCCATGACATTCAACGTGCAGGCCTGGCCGGTGCTGTCGACCTTCCAGGCATTCATCGCCATGTTGCCCGGGACGGACAAGAACTGGATACCGACCCGGCTGTCGTCGAAAGCCATCGTGCAAATCTCCCAAGGGACACCATGAGCAGTCTGAGCAAAATCATCGCGGGTGTGTTGCTGGCGGCGGGCCTGGTGCTGGCGTTCGTGGCGTGGAAGCTGGCCTCGGAACCGTCGGCCCCGGCGCCGACACCGGTCGGTCCGGTGGCGACGACGCCGACCGCGCCGGCCGAGGCGCCGGTCAAGCGCTATCCGGTGGTGGTGGCGGCGGCGCCGATCCCGGCCGGCACGCGCATCGACAGCGACAAGATGCTCAAGGTGGACCAATGGCAGGTGGCGCTGTCGGGCGGCTACAGCTCGCCGACGCCGTTGCAGGGCGCCTATGTGCGCGTGGACGTCGCGGCCGGCGATCCGCTGCTGCCCAGCATGCTGGCGCAGGGACTGGCGCGCCAGCTCAAGCCCGGCGAGCGCGCGTTGGCGATCGCGGTCGATGAGGTGGTGGGCGGCGGTAACCGCATCGCGCCGGGAGACCTGGTGGACGTGTTCTTCTTGCTGGAGAAGGGCGTCGAGATCCAGGGCGGACAGGCCCGCTTGCTGCAATCGCAGGTGCGCGTGCTGGCGTATGGCGCGGCTTCGCTGGACGGCCCCGAGGAAAAGTCCACGCTGCCCGGTCCGCCGGGACAGCCGGCCCGGACCGCCGTGCTGGCCGTGCCGGTCGACCAGGTCAACGAGCTGGTGCTGGCCAGCCGCTCGGGCCGCCTGCAACTGGCCCTGCGCCCGGTCGGCGACGATAGCAAGCCCGATACGCAACTGTTCGCCCAGCGCAGCGCCGTGCTGCCGGCGCGCGCCGACCTGACCCCCGAACAGCGCGAGCAATTGCTGAGCGGCCCGAACCGCGCCTATGCCGGCGACAGCCTGGCGCAACTGGATGCCCCGACGCCGGCGGCCAAGCCGGCCCCGGCCCGCGCCGCTGGCGGCGGTGGCGGGGGCGGCCGCAGCGTCGAAATCCTGCGAGGAGACAAAGCCGAGCGCGTGCGCTATTGAAACGTGGCTGCGCGTGGCCTGGTGCCGCCCGCGGCTGGACCTTACCCGTCAAAACAGATCCAGCACAATGAAGAGATTCCAGCGCACCACCCTGATCTGCGTCCTGTCGGCCGCAGCCGCAATGACCTACGGCGTGGCCGGCATGGCGCAGAACGCCATCCAGTCCGACCCGGGCGCCGGCGCGCCCGCCCGCGACATCGCGGTCGCCGTGAAGGGCCAGCAGACGCTCATGCTGGACGGCGCGCCCGCCCGCATCGCCATCGGTGACCCCGAGGTGGCCGACGTCAAGGTGCTGGCGGCCTCCGGCAAGCGGCAGGCCTCGCTGCTGCTGTACGGCAAGAAGCCGGGCACCACGCAATTGCAGATCTGGACCGGCAACAACGCGGCGCCGCAACTGTGGACGGTGCGGGTGGCGGGCAACGTGCAGCAGGTGATGGCCGGACGCGGCATGACCGGCGGCGCCAACGTCGACGTGGCCGGCGACCGCGCGGTGGTGTCGGGCCAGGCCGACTCGCCCCTGTCGCACCAGGCCTCGGTGGCCGCGGCAGGCGCGGTGGTGGGCGACAAGAACGTGGTGGATGTCTCGACCGCCGGCACCGGCGGCGTGGTGCAGGTCGAGGTCAAGGTGGTCGAGGTGTCGCGTTCGGTCATGAAGCAGGCCGGCATCAGCTTCGCCGGCCGCACCGGCCCCTGGGGCGGCACCAACTCCTTAGCACCCAACAACCTGTCGGGGCCGTTGGGCTTCAGCAGGACCGCGGCGCTGACGTCGGGTTTTTCGCTGTTCTACGACTCCAGCGATTTCAGCGCACGCTTGAACCTTTTGCAGAACAATGGCTTGGCGCGCGTCCTGGCGGAACCTACGTTGGTCGCCCTGACTGGCCAAAGTGCCAGTTTCCTGGCCGGCGGCGAATTGCCCATCCCGGAAGCAGGCGGCCTGGGCACGACAACCGTAACGTTCAAGGCGTTCGGCATTGGCCTGACGGTCACGCCGACCGTGCTGTCGCGTGAGCGGATTGCGCTGAAAGTGGCGCCCGAAGCCAGCGAACTCGACTACAGCAACGCCATTTCCATTCCCAATGGCAGCAACGCCCCAACGCTGATCCCCGCCCTGCGCACGCGCCGCGCCGACACCACGGTCGAGCTGGGCGACGGCGAGAGCTTCGTCGTCAGCGGGCTGGTGTCGCGCCAGACCAAGGCGCTGGTCAACAAAGTGCCGATGCTGGGCGACCTGCCCATCATCGGTTCGTTTTTCCGTAGTGTCGATTACACCCAGGAGGATACCGAGCTGGTGATCGTGGTGACGCCGCGCCTGGTGCGGCCCATTGCACGCGGCGTGACCTTGCCGCTGCCGGGGGCCAAGCAGGAGGCGGCGGACACCGCGTTCAACGCTTGGGGCTATTACCTGATGGGTCCCGCAGGCGGGCAGCAAATGCCGGGTTTTTCACGGTGAGCGATATGAAGACACATGCCAGGGAGTGGGTTGGCTTGCAGAACAGCAACCGGTTTTTATTTTGTTCCAAGGGTGACGGCGTGGCCGCGCAGCTCGGGCAGGCGCTCGGCGACATGGGCATGCTGACCCAGGAAGTTCCGGGTGTCGAGGAACTGGGGCGGCGCCTGGCCGAAATCGAGCCGCAGGTGGTGTTCCTGGATTTCACCCTGAGCGAGGACGAGCCTGGCAAGCTGTTCAAGTCGGCCGAGCTGGCGCGCCTGCTGGCGCGCATCGCGCCGGCGATTCCGCGCGTCGCCGTCGGGCTGCTGAGCCAGCCGGAAGGCGCCATCGCCGCATTGCGCGCCGGCGTCAGCGATTTCGTCGACCCGACCGTGGCGCCGCAGGAAGTCAAGGACGTGGTGCAGCGGCTGCTGGACCTGCCGGCGGGCGGCGGCCGCATGGATGGCTCGCGCCGCAGCGTGCTGCTGCTGGGCGCGCGGCCGGGCGTGGGCACCAGCACGCTGGCCGTGCACCTGGCCGGCATGGTGCAGGACCGTCTCAAGCAGCAGCATGGCTCGCGCGCCGCGACCGCGGGCGCCAAGGGCGCCAAGCCGGCCGCCGACAACGGCAGCCAGCTGCCCCTGGGCAGCCGGGTGGCGCTGATGGACCTGGGCTGGCCGGTGGGCGATTGCCAGCTGTACCTGAACATCGGCGGCGATTTCGATTTCGCCGAGGCGGCGCGCAATCTGCGGCGGCTTGACTCGACCCTGCTCAGTTCGGCCATGTCGCATACCGCCAACGGCCTGAGCGTGCTGGCGCTGCCGCGCGACCTGGGCCAGATGCGCGATGTCTCGCAATCCGATTCGCTGCTGGTGTTCGAACGCATGCGCCAGCACTTCGGCGTGGTGGTGGCCGATTCCGGCGGCTTCTCCAATCCCGAATTCGTGGCGGGCCTGGCGCGCGCCTCGGAACAGAACTGGATCGTCACCGACCAGAGCGTGGGCGCGCTGGTGTCGCTGGCCGGCCTGCTGCAGGAGCTGGAGCAGCTGCACGTGGACCGCCGCAGCCTGGGACTGGTCGTCAACCGCTACGACGAGCGCTACGGCATGACGGCGCAGCAGATCGCCGAGCGCTTCCAGCTGGAGCTGATCGGCACGCTGCCGGACCGCACGCTGGCGCTGATGGTGTGCACCAACCAGGGCCATCTGCTGCACGAGGAGGCCGAGCGCGACGTCTACGTGCGCGCGGTGCAGGCGTTGGCCGAGAAGCTGAGCGCGGAAGAGAACACCCCGGGCGGCCGGGCGAGCTGGCTGGCCACCTGGCTGCCCGGCGTGCACCGCCGCATGGTGGTCGAGTAACGGACGGCGGCGGAACCCCACATGATCATGACAGCGACCATAGAATTCGGCGGCGATGGCGATAAGGGATTCGCCTCGTCCAATCGTTTCCAGGAAGTGAAGACGGCGGCCTACGAGCACCTGCTTTCCCGCATCGAGGAACTGGGCGCGGAGTTCGGTCGCTGGGCGCGTTCGGCGATCCAGGAGTTCGTCGACATCGAGGTGGCCAGTTTCGTGCGTTTGCGGCGGGTGCCGATCAACGAAGGCGAGATGCGCCAGATCGCCGAGGCCCTGACCAAGGAACTGGCCGGCCTGGGGCCGCTGGAAGACCTGCTGGCCGACCCCGCGGTCGAGGACATCCTGATCAACGGCTACGACAACGTGTTCGTGTCGCGCCGCGGCGTGCTGGCGCGCGAGACGCTGCGCTTCACCGACAACCAGCACGTGCTGCGCATCGTGCGCCGCATCCTGGCGCCGATCGGCCGCCGGCTGGACGAGTCCAGCCCGATGGTCGATGCGCGGCTGCCCGACGGCGGCCGCCTGAACGTGGTGATCGAACCGCTGGCCGTGGACGGCCCGATGGTCTCGATCCGGAAATTCCGCCAGGACCCGCTCAAGCCGGCCGACCTGCTGACGCTGGGCACCTTCGACGAGGAGATCTACCGGCTGCTGCACGAGGCGGTGAAGAACCGCTGCAACATCCTGGTGTCCGGCGGCACCAGCTCGGGCAAGACCTCGCTGCTGAACGCACTGGCCTTCTTCATCTCCGACACCGAGCGCGTGGTGACGGTGGAAGACACCGCCGAACTGTCGCTCAACCACCCGCACGTGGTGCGGCTGGAGTCGCGCCAGGGCGGCTTCGACGGCAGCGGCGCCGTCAGCATCCGCGAACTGATCCGCAACAGCCTGCGCATGCGCCCGGACCGCGTGGTGGTGGGCGAAGTGCGCGGCGCCGAGGTCATGGACATGCTGCAGGCCATGAACACCGGCCACGAAGGCTCGATGGCCACGATCCACGCCAACTCGCCGCGCGAGTGCCTGTACCGGATCGAGATGCTGGCGGGTTTCGCCGGCTTCCAGGGCAGTGAAGACAGCCTGCGGCGCCAGATCGCCAGCGCGCTCGACTTCATCGTGCAGATCGGCCGCCTGTCCAACGGCAAGCGGCGCGTGCTGTCGGTGACCGAGGTCACCGGCATGGGCGACAACGTGATCTCGACCCAGGAGCTGTACCGGCACGAAACCTTCGCCACGCCCGAGGGCGAGGAAAAGGACCGCTGGAACTGGCTCGGCATCCATCCGCACACCCCCAAGCTGGCCAAGATGCGCAACGAGCAGCGGCCGGCCGACAATGCGCCGCCCGAGTCCGACGGCGGCGGCTTCTGGAGCAGGAGGCGCTGATGCTGCAAGCCGGGGTGTTCGCGGGTCTGGCGCTGGTGCTGGCCTTGGCGGCGGTGCTGCTGTGGCGTCACGCCAACAGCGGCCAGCGGCGCGCCGCCAGTTCCGCTTTCCTCGAAGATCAGCTGCGGCGCGGCCGCGGCGCGCCGGTCAGCGGCAAGATGCCGTTCGCGCACGGCGCCCGCGCCTTGCGCAGCGGTTTCTCGCGCTGGGACATGCTGCTGCTGCAGGGCGGCGTGCGCCAGAGCCCGGGCTTCTACGCCAAGCTGATCCTGCCCATCGTGGCGGGCGCGCTGCTGGCCTGGGCCTTCCTGGGCTGGCTGTCGGCCCTGGTGGCGCTGGTGCTGCTGACCGTGTTCGCCTATTTCCTGCTGTGGCTGCGCGCCGACCGGCGCCAGCGCCGCCGGGTGTCGCAACTGCCGGCGTTCCTGGACAACATCGTGCGCCTGGTCACCATCGGCAACAGCATGGCGTCGGCCTTCCAGACCGCCGCGGCCACCACCGACGAGCCGCTGCGCGAGGTGGTCGAGACCGCCGCCGCCCTGAGCCGCTCGGCCAAGGAACTGGACGCGGCGCTGGTGCAGGTTTCGCGCCAGTACGACATGAAGGAACTCTACATGGTGGCGGCGGTGGTGTCGGTGGCCCTGCGTTTCGGCGGCCGCAGCGACCAGGTGCTCGAACGCATGGCCGCGTTCATGCGCGACATCGGCCAGGCGCGCGCCGAACTGTCGGCCAGCTCGGCGGAAATCCGCCTGTCGGCCTGGATCCTGGCGCTGCTGCCGCTGGGCATTGCCGGCTTCATCATGGTGGCCAACAACGACCTGTTCATGGGCCTATGGGTGGACCCGCTGGGCTTCAAGATGCTGATGACGGCGGTCGGCCTGCAACTGGGCGGCTCCTACATCCTGTATCGCATGGCCAAGGCCATCTGAGGACGACGCGGATGCAAGCGATCGAATCCTGGAATGTCTCGACGGTGTTGGCGGTGGCGCTGATGCTGGTGGCGGCCGCCATGCTGATCCTGGGCCTGAGCATGACGCGGCGCCTGCGCGGGCAGGACCGCAGCCGGCAGGTGGTGGAGCAGGCGCTGGCGACGCGCGAGGGCCGCGTCAAGGCCGCCGCCGCGCCCGCCGCCGAGGGCGCGCAGGGCAGGCTGGCCGCGGCCACGCGCGCGGCCGACTCGTTCGGCAAGCGCCTGAGCGAAGGCCGCTTCGCCGAAGCGCTGCTGGCGGGCGAGGACCGCAAGCTGGTGGACATGGCGGGCTACGAAAACCCGGCCACGGCGCGGCTGCGCTTCATCGTCGCGCGCTTCGCGCTGGCGCTGCTGCTGCCGGCGGCGGCCGTGGCGCTGGACCTGGGGCGCAACGTCGGCGGCTCGTCGCTGGGCCTGTTCGTGGCGGCCTTCTTCGGCTTCGCCATTGGCTACATGTTGCCCAAGTGGTTTGTGCGCCGGCGCCTGTCGCGCCGCCGCAAGCAGGCCGCCAACGAACTGCCGCTGCTGATCGACCTGCTGCGGCTGCTGCAGGGCGTGGGCCTGTCTATCGACCAGAGCCTGCAGGTGCTGACCAAGGAATTCGACCAGGTGCTGCCGGTGCTGGCGTACGAGCTGCGGCTGGCGTCCGAACTGTATGTGCGCGGCCGCACCCGCGAGCAGTCGCTGGCGCGGCTGGCGGCGGGCTTCGACAACGACGACCTGTCCGCCATCTGCCGCCTGATCGCCCAGGTCGATCAGCACGGCGGCGCGGTGCAGGAACCGCTGAACCGGTTCGGCGAGCGCCTGCGCGAGAAGCGGCGCCTGGAATTGAAGGAAAAAGTGGGCAAGACCACCGTGAAGATGACGGCGGTGATGATCGTGACCCTGCTGCCGGCGCTGTTGATCGTGACCGGCGGGGCGGGGTTTGTGGCGGTATTGCGCGGTTTGTCGCGCATGGGGGGGATGTAATGGCGGGCGGTATGGAAAGCGCGCGGCGCGCATGGCGTTGGACCCTGGTGGCGGCGGCGGTTGCCGGCGCCGGGACGTTGGCGGGTTGCCAGAGCAACAACGCCGAGACCGCCTGGCAGTTGATCCAGCAACAACAGCAGGAACAGGCGCTGGCGCGCCAGCGCGAGGACGAGGCGGAGAACCGCCGCAAGCCGGCCGAGCCGGAGATGATGCTGTCGATGATCGCAGAGTCGCAGCGCCAGGAACGCTATTTCGCTTCGCTGGCCTATATCGAGGCGTTCCAGCAGAAGTTCGGCAACGATCAACGCATTGCGGTGCTGCGCGCCGAGGCGCTGCGCCAGACCGGCCAGACGGCCTCGAGCGAACAGGCCTACCGCGCCCTGATCGGCACCGCGCAGGCGGCCGACGGCTGGCACGGGCTGGGCCTGATCGCCGGTTCGCGCGGCCAGTTCGAACAGGCCGCCGATGATTTCGCGCGCGCCGCCAAGCTGGCGCCGATGGATCCGCGCATCCTGGGCGACCTGGGCTACGCGCGGCTGCGGGCCGGCGATCCGGCCGGCGCCCGCGTGCCGCTGGGCCAGGCCGCCGAGCTGGCGCCCGAGAGCGGCAAGGTGCTGGCCAACCTGGCCTTGCTGCTGCTGGTCGAGGGCGAGCCGGTGCGGGCCCAGAACGTGATGGACCGCGCCAAGCTCGGCGACGAGGCGCGCGGCCAGGTCCTGCGCCTGGCCTCCGAAATCCGCAGCCAGACCGCCGCGCCGCGCGGCGTGGCGCCGGCCGCCGCGGCCGACACCCCGGCGACCCGGGTGTCCCGCGGCGAAGGCATCGTCATGCCGGTCATGAGCCCGCTCATGGACCGGCTGGGCAACGGCCCGATCATGCGCTAACCAGGAATCCCAACATGTCTCGAACCGTACGCTTTGTTCCGTTCTCCCTGGCGCTGCTGGTGGCGGCGGCCATGCCCTGGACCAGCCAGGCGCAATCGAACGCGCCGCTGACCGGCGGCGCCATGGGTGGCGGCGTGGCCCAGGCCTCGCCGGTGGCGCCGGTGGCCCCGGCGGCCGCGCCCGCGGCGCAGATGCCGGCGCGGCCGGTGGTGCAGCAGGTCCAGACCCCGATGCCGCAGGCGGCCGCGCAGCCCGCGCCGCAACCGGCGGCCGAGGCGCCGGAAGCCTTCGGCGACATCACCCGCGGCCTGCTGGCCGCGCAGGCCGACGGCCGCCGCGCCGGCGCCGCGCTGCCGGTGCTGGGCGCGGCGTCCACCGCCGCCTGGAACCGCTACGTCGACAGCTTCACCCGGCCGATTCCGGAGTGGTTCACCAAGCGGGTGCAGACCAACAACACCAATTAGGACCCGTCTCACCGAGTCAGGGAGCCGCGATCATGCCAGCCACTCATCTTCGTTCTGCGTTCCTGTCGCGGCAGCGCGGCAGCATGACGGTGGCCATCGTTTTCGTGGTCATCGTCGGCCTGGTGCTGCTGGGCGTGGCCCAGCTGGGCTATGCCTACTACATGAAGCGGGAGATGCAGAAGGCCTCGGACCTGGCCGCGCTGTCGGCGGTGCAGGTGCTGGGCATGGGCGCGCCCGCGGACTGCACCCGGGCGCAGGCGGCGGGGCAGGCCGCGGTGCTGGCCAACGTGCCCAACATCTTCGACAGCTTCTCCGCGGCCGACGTCACGGTTGAATGCAAGGTGTGGGACACCACCCGCGCCGACGCCAGCGGCATGTACGTGTTCGACCCCGCCAGCGGCCAGGTGCCGAACGCGTTGCGCATCACCATCAACAAGACCCTCGCCAGCCTGATTCCCAGCTTCTCCGGCGGCACGGCGGGCGGCACCCAGGTCCAGGTGATCTCGGTGGCCACCAGCACCCAGCCGGTGGCGGTGTTCACCGTCGGCTCGCGCCTGCTGCGCCTGCAGAAGGGCGGCCTGCTGTCGCAGCTTCTGTCCACCGTGGGCGCCACGCCGGCCCAGCTCGACATCCTCGACGCGGCCGGCCTGGCCACCGTCAACATCACGCCGTCGGGCCTGCTGGAGGCGCTGGGCCTGCCGGTGTCGGTGGCCACCGGCGTGGGCACGCCGTCACAACTGGCCGCGCTCAACAACCTGACGCTGGGCCAGCTGCTGCAGGCCACGCTGACCGTGATGAACAAGGCCGGCAACACCGCCGGCGCCAGCCTCGGGCTGCTGTCCAACGCCATCAACGTGGTGCTGAACGTGATGCCGGTGAACCTGCCGGTCAAGCTGTTCGGCGACGGCGGCATCCTCGACCTGAACGTGGTCGGCGGCGACATCAACTCGGCGCTGCAGGCCAATATCAACGCGCTCAATGTGCTGGAGACCGCGCTGGTCATCGCCAACGGCCAGAACCTGGTCAACCTGGGCCTGAACGTGCCGCTGCTTGGCGTGCAGTCGCAGGTGCGCATCGTCGAACCGCCCACCATCGGCGTGGGCGGGGTGGGCACGCAGGCCACCAGCGCCGGCATCCGCGTCTACCTGCGCGCCAACACCAGCAACATCCCGCTGGTGGGCCCGCTGCTGGCCAACACGCTGGGCACCAAGATCGACCTGCCGGTCATCATCGACGTGGCGCAATCGACCGGCACCGTGTCCAAGCTGTGCCAGGCGCCGCTGACCGAGTCGCAGGCCACCATCGACGTGACCTCGTCGGTGGCCAACATCTGCCTGGGACGCTTCCCCGGCATGTCGTCGGCGGTGGACAACGTGCAGGCCAATTTCCTGTCCATCACCAACAGCTGCCAGCCCAGCTCGTTCGCGGCGATCCAGCGCTACCAGATCCTGAACGTGCTCGGCATCCTGCCGCTGACCAGCAAGGTCACGCTGCCGATCTTCAACTCGACCGCGCCGGTCTCGGTGACGCTGACCGAGCCGCCGTCGCCCAACTCCACCGCCACCGTCAACGCCACCTCGATCAACCTGGGCGCGCTGGCCTCGAACCTGGCCGACGCCGTGGTCGGCGGCATCCTGGGCGACCTGGTCGGCACCGGCACGCCGCTGACGCCGGACCAGCGCCTGTCGCTGGCCACCACCCTGGTGGGCGGCGGCGGCAGCAACCCGGGCAAATCGATTTCGCAGGTGGTCAACGACATGCAGTGGTCCTCGACCGCGCTCAACCAGCTCGGCCAGCGCATGTCCACCGGCGGCCTGACCGGGGTGCTGGGCGGCACGCTGCAGCTGGTCGGCAACCTCCTCAATTCGTTGCTGCTGGCGCCGCTGAGCGACGTGACCTGCCTGTTGGCGATCACGCCGGATGCGATCCGCCAGTGCCGCGTCAACGCGGTCTCGTCGCTGGCGCTGAGCGGCGGCAACCAGGTGGGCGGCGTGCTGTCCATCGTGGTGACGCTGCTGCAGCCGCTGCTGGGCATGCTGTCGACCCTGCTGCAGCAATTGCTGGACATGCTTGGCCTGAGTGTCGGCCAGACCGATGTATCGCTGCTGTCGGTGGACTGCGGCAAGCCCCGCCTGGTGTATTGATGATGAAGCCCTTGATTTCCGCCCCTTCGCGGCCGGCCCGGTGGTCGCCATGACCCAGAAATTCTCGCGCGAGGAGTTCGACGTCTACGTCTGGGAGGGCACGTCCGACATCGCCAGCCGGGCCGAGCGCTGCCTGGCCGGCATGGACGTGTCGCTGGTGCGCGCCGACGCCGGCACCGCCTTTCCGCCGCCGCGCGATCCGTCGCGGCCCGCGGTGGCGCTGGTGTCGGTCTCGGTCATGGGCGACAACCGCTTCAGCGGCTACGACTGGCTGTCGGTGCAGGCGATGCCCGTCATCTGGGTGGCGTCCGAGGCCCGCGGCCGCGATCCGCGTTATTACCCGCCGGAATATTCCTATACGCTGCCGCTGGCCTTCACCACCACGGACCTGCGCAAGCTGCTGTTCGAGCTGCTGGGCACGCTCGACCAGCTCAACCGCGTCGCGCCGCGCCGCGAGCAGCCGCTGATCGCGGTGTCCGAGCCGATGCGGGCGCTGCTGGCCGAGGCCGACATGTTCGCCGACTGCCGCAGCAACGTGCTGATCCACGGCGAGACCGGCGTCGGCAAGGAGCGCATCGCGCGCCTGCTGCACGACCACGCCGCGTGGTCGGACGGGCCGTTCGTCGCGGTCAACTGCGGCGCCATCCCCGAGGGGCTGTTCGAGGCGCATTTCTTCGGCCACGCCAAGGGCGCCTTCACCGGCGCCGTGGGCGCGCACAAGGGCTATTTCGAGCAGGCCAGCGGCGGCACGCTGTTCCTGGATGAAATCGGCGACCTGCCGCTGTACCAGCAGGTCAAGCTGCTGCGCGTGCTGGAGCAGAGCGCCGTGACGCGGCTCGGGTCGACCGTCGAGGTGCCGGTCGATTTCCGCCTGGTGGCGGCGACCAACAAGGACCTGCGGGTGCTGGTGGGCCAGGACGAGTTCCGCGCCGACCTGTATTACCGGCTGGCCGTGATCGAGCTGCGCATTCCCAACCTGGAACAGCGCGGGCCCGAGGAAAAGGCGGCGATCTTCCGCGCCCTGCTCGAACGGCTGGGCGCCGAGGGCGAGCCGCCGGCCTGGCTGCTGGAGCGCGTGGCGCGGGCGCGCTACGCCGGCAACGTGCGCGAGCTGTCCAACGTGGCCGAGCGCGTGGCGATCGTGCGGCGCCAGTTCCAGGCCTGGGACCAGGCCCGCATCGAACGCATTTTCGACCAGTTGGCCGAGCCGCTCGGCGGGCCGCCGGCCTTGGCCGCGGCCGGCGCCAATACCCAATGCGAACCGCCCGTTTTTACCGACGCCGAACGCGCCGAGCGCGCCCGCATCCTGGCCGCGCTGGACGTCAATGGCTGGCGCCGGCAGGACACCGCCAATACCCTGGGCATCAGCCGCAAGGTGCTGTGGGAGAAGATGCGCAAGCTGCATCTGGGCGGCGGCCAGGGCGAAACCGCCGACGGCATCGTCGAAGCGTCGTGAGGCGCAATAGGGAATGTCCCTTGGCGCGCGACACTATCGCGCCGTGTTATTCACGCGCGTCAGCTTCAAACGGAATAAATTGCTATAGTTCCGCAACGATTTTTTTGGGGAAGGCATGAACGTCCACTTTATCCGTGCCGCCGCTCGCATGGCGCTGTTGGGTACGGCCCTGTCCGGTCTGGCCGCGTGCGCCAGCGCGCAACCCGAGCCCCCGCGCCCGACGGTGCAGCAGGTCGAGGACAAGCAAGCCGCCTCCACGCCGGTCACCCCGCCCGCGCCGGCGCCCGCCGCGCGCCCGTCCTCGACGGTGGCCGAGCTGCAGGCACTGATCCAGAACCGCCAGGTTTCCGAGCTGCGCACCACCTACAACGGCACCTACGGCGCCAGCCTGTTGTTCAAGCCGGACGACCTGACCTACTACGTGGCCCTGTTCCAGCAGAAGGACTTCTGGCGCGTCCTCAAGACCAAGTCGGACAAGCAGGCCGAAGCCACCTACCGCGCGTTCGCCGCGCAATCGGTGGAACTGGCCGACGTGGACATCCAGCGCATCAAGCTGCAGGCTGAATACACCCACGCCGAGAAGCTGCTGGCCAGTCGCAACGCCGAACTGAGCACGCTGCAGGCCGACCGCACCCTGCGCATGCAGCAGGAAGAGCAGGTCGCCGCGCGCCAGGAGCAATCGCGCCAGGAAGCCACCGCGCTGGCCGATCAGCAGAAGGACGTGCGTCAGCAACTGCGCGACCTGCAACGCCAGATCGACGCCTTGCAGGCGCAGCAGGCGCAGATCCAGTCGACGGCCGCGCCCAAGCGCGGCAAGTAAGCGCCAGGCGCAGCAAAAGCGGGCCCGCGGGCCCGCTTTTTGTTTGAGCCGGCGCTTTCTTGTATTCTGGCCGCTAGCCCCCATATCACTCCCATGGCTCTCAAAGTTTTCGACCTCCAGTGCGAGCACGGCCACATCTTCGAAGGCTGGTTCGGTTCGCACGAAGACTATGACGCGCAGCAGGCGCGTGGCCTGGTGTCGTGCCCGGTCTGCGGCTCGGCCAGCATCACCAAGCGCCTGTCGGCGCCGCGCCTGAACGTGGCGCACCTGCACGCGCCCGCCGCCCCGCCGGCGCCGTCGGCCGGCGCCACCGATGCCGAGAAGATGTCGGCCCTGCAGGCGGTGGTCATGCGCCAGGTGCGGGCCTTGCTGCGCAACACCGAAAACGTCGGCACGCGCTTCGCCGAGGAGGCGCGCCGCATCCACGAGGGCGACGCCGACGAGCGGCCCATCCGCGGCACCGCCACGCGCGAAGAGCGCGAGGCCCTGGCCGAGGACGGCATCGACGTCATGGCTGTGCCTGATTTCCTCGACGACGAGCGCCTGCAGTAGCCGCGTTCGCCGAAAAAAAAAAGCGCCAGACCCCGAAGGGCTGGCGCTTTTTCGTACCTGCTGCCGGATCAGTTGTTGACGCGGCTGCGGTATTCGTTGGTACGCGTGTCGATTTCGATCTTGTCGCCGATGGCGCAGAACAGCGGCACGTTCAGTTCGTAGCCGGTGTTGATTTTGGCGGGCTTGGTCACCTTGCCCGACGTGTCGCCACGGACGGCCGGTTCGGTGTAGGTGATTTCGCGCACGAGCGTCGTGGGCAGTTCCACCGAGATGGCGCGGCCGTCGTAGAAGACCACTTCCACGGGCATCGCTTCTTCCAGGTAGTTCAGGGCGTCGCCCATGCTTTCGGCTTCGATTTCGTACTGGTTGTACTCTTCGTCCATGAAGACGTACATGGGGTCGCCGAAGTAGGAGTACGTGCACTCCTTGCGATCCAGCTGGACGACTTCGAACTTTTCGTCGGCCTTGTAGACCGATTCGCTGGCCGAGGCGGTCAAGAGGTTCTTGAACTTCAGCTTGACGACGGCGGCGTTACGGCCGGACTTGTTGTATTCGGCCTTCTGGACCACGAGGGGATCCTTGCCGACCATGACCACGTTGCCGACTCGCAATTCCTGAGCGGTTTTCATCGATAAAACTCCGGGGGGAAAGGGTGCACTCGCCGTGCTTGCAGAAAGCCGCAGCGGGTGAGGGCGCCAGGCAACGGGCCAGGCCCGCCATCTCGATCTCAACGCCATCTCAAGCCCGCGGGCCCGAAAAGGCCCGCTCGCTCGACTTTCATGCACACCCCGGGAGGCGTCATAGTTGAGGCGCCGAAAAACCCGGGCGACTCAGAAAACTCTCTATTCTAGCGTTTCTTGACCAACTCTGCGCAAAAATCGGCCAGATTTTCCGCCAGGTCGGGGCGCGCGGCCTGCGCCGCGTCCCATTCGCGCGCGGCTTGCGTCCAGGCCTGCCAGGCGGCCGGCGCCAGGGCGGCGCCGATCGCATCCGCCGCCGCGCCGGCGTCGGGCAGGTTCCAGGCGCGGATGGCGGCGGCCGCGGTTTCCGGGGCCGGATAGCGCGCCAGCCAGGCGTCCAGCTTCTCCAGGTGCACGTTCTCTTCCTGGGGGTAGATCTGCCAGACCAGCGGACGGGCCGCCCAGGCCGCGCGCACGAAGGAATCCTCGCCGCGCACCAGGTTCAGGTCGGCGCACCACAGCACGCGGTCGAAATCGGGTTGCGCCACGAACGGCAGGCGCGCCACCGCCGGACCGCCGGGCCTCGCGCAGGCCGCTTCCAGCCCGGGAGCGACGCCTTCCGGCGCCAGCAGCAGGGCGGGGCGGGTATCGGCCGCCAGGGCTTGCGCCAAGCCGTCGACCGGGGCGCTGGGATAGCAAAACAGGGACACGGTGCGGGCGCCGTGGCGCCGTTGCGACAGCAGGGGCTCGGCCACGCCCAGTCCCCGCAGGAACGCCGCCTGGGCCTCGGGATCGGCCTGGAAGGCGTCGCGCTCGGCCGTCAGGCCCGGTTCGCGCAGCAGGCCGCCGGTGGCGGGCGTGAAGCCGGGAAAGAAAAAGTGCTTCACCAGCCCGTCGGGCCGCTGCGACGGCAGGCCGTGGCAGCTTTCCACCCAGGCCTCGGCGCTCAGGTATTCCAGGTTGATCCAGGCTGGATGGCGCTGGCGCATGCTGTCCAGGAACGCCTCGGGCGGATCGCAGGCGAAGGCCTCGATCACCACGTCGCGGGCCGCCAGCGCCGCATCCGGCGTGTCGGTCCAGCGCACGATATCGATGTCCTGGAACGCCTGGCGCGCGGCGTTGGCATCGATGCCGGGCTGGATGCGCGCGAAGCTGGCCAGGTCGTCCACCCACAGGCGCACGTCCCAGCCGCGGCCGTGCGCCAGCCGGCGCGCCAGGCGCCAGCAGACGCCGATGTCGCCGTAGTTGTCGACCACGCGGCAGAAGATGTCTGCTTGCATTGACGCGCTCAGTGGAACTTGGCGGGCGCTGCCTCGGCGTCTTCGGGCAATTCGGCGTGCACCAGTTCGCCCAGGGGATTGGGGAAGTAGGGCGCGCCGCAGTCCTCGCAGTATTCCGGGGGCAGCACGCCGGGAATGCGGCGCACGTCGCTCACGCCGTATTCCTTGAGCAGCGCCGCGATCTCGTCGACCACGTCGGGCTGGCCTTCGTCGGCCGGCAGGTCTTCCTCGCGGCCATACAGCGGCCAGACGCAGCCGTAGTAGACGTCGTTGCTGTTGCGCGCGGTGAAGCTGACGCGGTATTCGTCGACCCGGCTTTCGCCGCAGCCCGCCACCACGGCGCGCAATTGGGAGGCCTCGAGGTTGACCGCGCCTTCGAGCCAGCTGATGGCGGCGCGCAGCGACAGCGGCCGCACGCGGCGGTCGGCCTCGCGGTTGCTGACGTAATAGGCGTCAGGCAGCAGGGCCTCGAAACCGCAGCCCGGCAGCAGGCCGGCCAGCGTCGGCTGGGCCTGCGCGGCCCATTGCGCCAGGCAGGCGTCGCGGCTGGCCTCGGCGTCGCCGATCTGCTCCTGCCAGCGGAACACAGGCGCGAATTCGGGCACCGCCACGGCCGCCACGATGTAGCGCGTGTCGGCCAGCATGTTGGCGGTCTCGACCTCGGCGTTCAGCGCCGGCTTGGTGGTCTCGGCGCCGAGCGCCTGCGAGCCCAGGCGCTGCAGCCATTGCCAGGTTTCGGAGAAGGTGCGCGGCATCTGGTCCACGCTCACCAGCATCGGCATCAGCGCGCTGCGGGCCTGGCTCGACAGCACGTGGCCATGCAGTTGCGCCAGCAGGGCCTGCTGGGCGCTGGCCGGCACGGGGCCGGTCGGGATGGCGTAGCGGGTCCAGGCCACGATGGGCGCGACGATCAGCAGGATGTCGTAGCGCACGCCGTTCTTTTCGATCTTCATCGATTCGGACAGCGTTTCGGCCTGTTCGATCAGGACTTCGTAGGCGCCCACGTCGCCCTGGGCGAGATGGTCCAGCGCGGCTTCCAGCGGGGCATCCTGGCCTGCCTTGAGCAGCTTCGGAATCGCTTCGCCAAGCTGATTCTCCCAGTACACGTCTTCGACGCGGCTGCCCGAGCGGTTGAGCGACTGGGCAAGCGTGATCAGGCGGGTGGCGTCGCGGGTCAAGCGGGGAGCGGATTGGCTGCGGGATCGGGCCATAACTTCGGAGGACGTCCAGTAAGTGTGTAACGACGTAGTTTAACGCCCGCCACGGTCATGGGCGGCGACGTGCGCCGCCGCGCCGCCCGGCGTCCCGCCAGCGCGCGCGCCGGCCGTCCGTCCGCTACGGGATTGGTGCTCATCTGGCAACAGATCATCCCTTTTGAAGGGGTTTATTGCAGATTCGAAACGGCCGAAAATCGCTCCATCAAACTTGTTTTCTGGAGGCATCGCCATGCGCTGGCCTACGCTTTTCGTTTCCCACGGTTCTCCCATGCTGGCCGTCGAACCCGGCCTGACGGGCCCGGCCCTGGCCGCCTGGAGCCAGGCCCAGGGCCGCAAGCCGCGCGCCATTCTGGTGGTCTCGCCGCACTGGATGGGCCATGGCCTGGCCCTGTCCACCCGCGACCAGCAGGTCGCGTGGCATGACTTCGGCGGCTTCCCGCCCGAGCTCTACACGCTGCAATACGCCGCGCCCGGTTCGCCGGAACTGGCGGCGCGCACGCAGGCCCTGCTGGCCGAGGCCGGCATTGCCGCCGACCGCGATCCGCGCCGGCCGCTGGACCATGGCGCCTGGGTGCCGCTGCGCTACCTGTACCCCGAGGTCGACGTGCCCGTGGTGCAGCTGTCGCTGGACATGGGCCGCGATGCCGCCGGCCAGCTCGAACTGGGCCGCGCGCTGGCGCCGCTGCGCGACGAGGACGTCCTGATCATCGGCTCGGGATCGCTGACGCACAACCTGCGCGACGTGCGCATGCCGCAGAACGCGCCGGCCACGCCCTACGTGCCGGCGTTCCAGGACTGGTATGCGCGCCATCTGGCCGCGCACGACGTGCCGGCGCTGCTCGACTGGCAGGCCCGGGCGCCGGGCGCCCGCCAGGCCCATCCGCACGACGACCACCTGATGCCGCTGTACGTGGCGCTGGGCGCGGGCGGCGAGCAGGCCACGCGCCTGACCGACGAGGTCTCGTACGGCGCGCTGGCGATGGATGCCTACGCGTTCCATTGAGCGGACGTCGCCGGCGCCGCTTTCTGGCTACGTCACCACCCGGGCCGCCAGCAGGTCGATGAACCCGCGGACCCGGGCCGGCAATGCGCGCGAGGCCGTCAAGGCCAGGATGGGGCGGGACGGCAGCGCCCAGCCGGGCAGCACCGGCAGCAGGGCGCCCTGCCGCACCAGCCTGTCGGCGCGGCCCGGCGTCAGCGGCCCGATGCCCAGGCCGTCGCGCAGCAGGTTTTCCAGCGCCAGCAGATTGTTCAGCACCAGCAGCGGCGCCACGTCCACCTGCGCGCTGGCGGTGCCGTTGGCCAGCGCCAGTCCCGGCCCGCTGTCCGGCAGGGCGAGGCAGCGGTGGCGCGCCAGGTCCGCGGGGTGTGTCGGTTCGCCGAAGGCGCGCAGGTAGGCCGGCGAGGCATAGAGCTGATAGCCGGCCATGCCGACGCGCCGCCGCACCATGCGGCTGGCCCGCGGCGGTTCCACGGTGGCGATGCAGACATCAAACGGTTCGGTGGCCAGGTCCGGCAGCTCGGCCGAGCAATGCAGTTCGACGCGCACGCCGGGATGGCTGGCGCAATAGTCGGCCAGCGCGGCGTCCGGGAAATAGGCGCTGAAATCGACCGGCGCGCAGACGCGCAGCTGGCCGGTGGGGCGGGCCATTTCTTCCTCGAGTTCGCCGCTGATGGCGCGGGCGCGGTCGACGACTTCCGTGATCCGGTCCAGATAGCGCTGGCCGACGTCGGTGAGCGCCAGGCGGCGCGTGCTGCGATGGAGCAGCTTGACGCCGATCTGGCTTTCGAATTCCGAGATCCGGCGCGACAGCGTCGAGGCCGGCACGCCGGTGCTTTCCGCGGCCCGCGTGAGCGAACCCAGCGCCGCCACCTGGACGAACAACGCCATGTCCCGCATGCGATCCAGTTCTTTCTTCATGGTCTGTCCGTTGCCGTGTCCACGGGCCGGGGCCTATTCCTTGTAGTCCTGTTCACCGTCCTTCCAGTAGCCCTTGGCCGAGACGCGGGCCGCGTCAAGACGCAGGCGCTGCAGCCAGTGCGCGCGCCAGGCCTTGACCCAGCCGGCCTGGCCGGCCAGCCAGACCTGGCCGGGCCCGGCGGGGGCGGGCTCGGGCGTTTCATCCGGGCTGGGCGGCAGGCTGCGCGCCGCCCATCGCGGCGTGTGCGCGCTGGCGAGGGCGGGCCAGTCGCCGCCTGCCGGATGGCGCACCCCCAGGACCTGGATGGCGGACGGCAGCGATTCGATGATGCGGCAGGCCGCCGGCCAGGCCGAGGCATCGGCGCCGAGCCAGACCCAGCGCGTGTCGGCCTGCAGGGCGAAGCCGCCGTCGCGCGGTCCGGCGATCGAGACGGCATCGCCGGGACGGGCGCGGCGCGCCCAGTCTGAGACGGTGCCGGGGGCGTCGCCATGGATCACGAAGTCGATCTCCACGGTGGACGCCTCGAAGTCGATCGCGCGCAGCGTATAGGCCCGGCCCGGCACGCCGGGCGGGAACACCTTGACCCAGGCGGCGGGCTGGCCGACGCCGGGGCGCGCCAGCCAGGCGCTGAGCTCGGGGCCGCCCAGCGTCAGCCGGCGCATGTCCCGCGCCAGGTCGAGCGCGCGCAGCACGATGCAGGGCACGTCGCGGCGCGTCGGGGAAAAGGGTTGCATGTCGGGTCTCCTGTTTGGGGCGATGGGGCCGTCAGGCCTTGGCTGCGCGGGGATGGCGGGCCAGCCAGACCAGCGCGATGGACAGCGCGAACGCGAGGCTCGACCACAGAAAGAAGTCGTTTAGCGCCAGCATGTCGGCCTGGGTCTTCAGGCCGTTCCAGATCACGCCCCACGATTGCGGCGCGTCCAGGCCGGCGCCCGCCAGGGCGTTCAGCGTGTCCTGCACCGCGGGCCGGGCGGGCGTGGCGCTGTCGACCAGCACGTTCTGGTAGTAGCGCGAGCGCTCGTCCCAGTAGGTCGATGCCAGCGAGGCGACCAGGCTGCCCGCCATCATGCGGATGGCGGTCTGCAGGCCGGAGGCGGCGGCGATGCGTTCGGGCGGCAGGCCGGCCAGCGACAGCGACACCAGCGGCGTCAGGAACAGGCCGATGCCGATGCCCTGCAGCAGGCAGGCCAGCGAGATCAGGCCGACGCCGACGTCCGTGGTCATGGACGCGCGCCACCAGGCCACCAGGGACCACGCCACGAAGGCCAGGCTGGCGAACACGCGAGCGTCGCCGCGCTGCACCCAGCGGCCCAGCAGCGGCGCCAGCAGGATGCCGAACACGCCCATCGGCGCCGTGGCCAGGCCAGCCCACGTGGCGGTGTAGCGCATGTCGGTCTGCAGCCACAGCGGGATCAGCACCAGCGCCGCGAAGTACAGGCCGAAGCCCACCGCCACGGCCAGCGTGCCCATGGCGAAGTTGCGATGGCGGAACAGGCTCAGGTCGACGATCGGATGCGTCTCGCCCAGCTCCCAGATGACCAGGAACACGAAGCCCAGCGCCGACAGCAGCGCGGTGGTGACGATGAACGGCGAGGCGAACCAGTCCAGCGTGCGGCCGCGGTCCAGCGTCAATTGCAGGCAGCCGATGGCGACGGCCAGCAGGATCAGTCCGCGCAGGTCCACCGGCAGGCGGGTGCTGGGCGTGTCGCGGCCGCGGAACATGGTGGCGGTGACGGCGACCACGGCGATGCCGACCGGCGCGTTGACCAGGAAGATCCAGGGCCAGCTGAAATCGTCGGTCAGCCAGCCGCCCAGCACCGGCCCGGCCACGGGGCCGGCCATGTTGGTCATGGCCCACATCGACAGCGCCAGCGTGCGCTTGTCGGGCGGGAAGATGGCGACCAGCAGCGCCTGGCTGAGCGGCACGATGGGGCCGGACACCATGCCCTGCAGCACGCGGAAGGCCAGCAGCGATTCGAAGTTCTGCGCCACGCCGCACAGCACCGACGCCAGCGTGAAAGCCGCCACCGACAGCACGAACAGCCGCACCTGCCCGAGCCGGCGCGAGAGCCAGCCGGTCAGCGGGATGCAGATGGAGTTGGCGATGGCGAAAAAGGTGATGGCCCATTCGCCGATCTCCGGGCTGACGCCCAGGTTGCCGGAGATGGTGGGCACCGAGACGTTGGCGATGGTGATGTCCACCACCGCCATGAACGACGCCAGGCTGATGGCCACCGCCGCGACCACGCGCGGCAGCCCGGACATCGGTTCGATGGGACGGGTCGCGGCGGACATCACTGCCATCCCTGGCCGGCCTGCGCCAGCGCGTCGGCGGCCTGGCGCTGCTGCCGGTAGAGATCAGTGGTCTCGCCATTGGGCGCGCCCGCCTGCGTCGCATCGCAGCGCGCCGTATCCACCGTCACCTCGGCCGACAGGCCGATGCGCAGCGGATGGTCGGCCAGGTCCTTGGGGTCGAGATTGATGCGCACCGGCACCCGCTGCACCACCTTGATCCAGTTGCCGGTGGCGTTCTGCGACGGCAGCAGCGCGAAGGCCGAGCCGCTGCCGGCCATCACGTCGCCGACGCGGCCGCGATAGCGCACCTTGGCGCCGTGGGCGTCGACGGTGACGACGGCCGGCTGGCCGGGGCAGATGCCGGCCAGCTGGATCTCCTTGAAGTTGGCGTCGATCCACATCTGGTCCAGCGGCACCACCGACATCAGCTTGTCGCCGATTCCCACCTGCTTGCCCAGCTGCACGCTGCGCTGCGCCACCATGCCGCCGACCGGCGCGCGGATGGTGGTGCGCTGCGAGGCCAGCGCGGCGGCGCGCAGGCGTTCCTGGGCCAGGGCCACATCGGGGTGGGTGTCGGGCGTCACGCCGTCGATCTGGGCCTGCGCGGCGCGCTCGGCGGCCTGCGCCACCGCCAGCGCGGCGCGGGCGGCGTTCAGGGCATCGGCGGCGTGGCGCGCCTCTTCCGAGGTGATGGCGCCCTGCGCGGCGATGCCGCGGCGCGCGGCCACGTCGGCCTGGGCCCGGTCCAGTTCGGCCTGGCGGCGCATGACCTCGGCGGCGGCCTGGTCGCGGCTGGCGAACAGCGCCTGCACGCGGCGCCGGGCGCGCGCCAGGTCGGCGCGGGCGCCGGCCAGCGCGATCTGGATGTCGGCGGGGTCCACTTCCACCAGGGTCTGGCCGGCGGCGATGCGGTCGGCGTTGTCGGCCCAGATGGCCGAGACGGCGCCCGCCACCTGCGGGGTGATGGCCACGATGTGGCCGTTGACGTAGGCGTTGTCGGTGGTCTGGCTGGCGGCGCCGGCCAGGAAGGTCCAGGCGGCCCAGCCGGCGCCGGCCAGCACGGTTGCGCCGCCGGCGAGCATCAGGCGGGTTTTGCGGGTCGAGGTCCGCGAGTCGGGAGTTTGCGTGGCAGTCATTTCAGCACTTCGTTGTCAGAGGATTGGGAGGGCGACCAGCGGCCGCCGAGCGCGCCGGCCAGCGCCGTCTGGGCCAGGCCCAGGTCGCGGTCGGCCGCGGCCAGCGCGCTGTCGGCGCGCAGGCGTTCCAGGTCGGCGTCGATTTCGTCCTGGCG
>NZ_CYTU01000001.1:402794-459077 GCF_001299375.1 Achromobacter sp. 2789STDY5608621
CAGTCCGGCGCGCAGGCGGCCGCCGTCGAAGATGGGCAGGGTCAGCGCCGGGCCGATGCCGGCCGCCAGGCTGTTGCCTTGCAGCAGATGCGACAGGCCCAGGCTCTGCAGGCCGGCAAAGGCCTTCAGGTCGATATCGGGATAGAACTCGGCCTTGGCCGCGTCGATGCGGCGGTCGGCCGCGTCCAGGCGCTTGCGCCGGGCCAGCACGTCCGGGCGCAGGCCCAGCAGGCGCGCGGGCAGCGCCGCAGGCAGGGCGGGGTCGGCGCGCAGCGCCAGCCGGGGGCGCCGCAGCGCGTCGGCGTAGCCCGGCGCCTGGCCCGCCAGCGCGGCCAGCGCGTGGCGCTGGCGCGCGATCTCGCGGTCCAGCGCGTCGACCTGGGCATCGCTCTGCGCCAGGCGGCTGCGCGCCTCGGCGACCGGGACGTCGCTGCCCAGGCCGGCCTGGCGGCGCGTCTGGTGCAGGTCCAGCAATTGGCGTTGCCGTTCGCGCTGTTGCTGCGCCAGCTCGTGCAGGCGGAAGGCGGCGTCCAGGCGCAGGTAGGCCGCCGCGATGCCTTGCTGCAACGCCAGCTGCGCATCGGCATGGGCCAGGGCCGCGCCTTCGGCATCCAGCCGGGCGGCGTCGACCAGCGCGCGCCATTTGCCCCAGACATCCAGGCGCAGGCGCAGCGAGGCCAGCAGCGAACCGCTGCCGCCGGTGTTGTCGGCGTAGGGCGCGCCGTAGGTGTAGTGGCCGGGGTAGCGATCGGCGCTGACGCTGGCGCTGGCATCCAGCGTCGGCTGGCGCGCCGCGTCGGCGTTGCCGAGCGCGGCTTCGGCCTGGCGCAGCCGCGCCTGCGCGGCGCGGACGCCGGGCGCCTGCCGCTGCGCATCGGCCATCAGGCGGTCGAGTTGATCGTCGCCCCAGGCGCGCCACCAGGGCGCGCCGTCGTCGGCCGTGTCGCGGACGGCGGCGGCGATGTCGCGGCCGGCATCCAGCGCGGCGGGGTCCAGGGGCTTGCCGGCGGGCCGCAGGCCGCCGTGGCTGGCGCATCCCGCGACGCTGACGAGCGCCGCCAGCGCGGCGGCGAGCGGGGCATGCCGCCACCGCGCGCGGCGGACGGGCCGGGCGTCGGGGCGATACCGTGTTGAGTGAATCATGGCGTGCTTCCGTGTTGAACTGGCCGCCATGGTGCCGCTGCGCTACAGTTGCGTATATGGACAAGCTGATAAGTAATAGTTGCGTTGGGTGCAATCCATGGATATGAATCTGCTGGTCGCGCTCGATGCCTTGCTGGCCGAAGGCAGCGTCACCGGCGCCGCCGAACGCCTGCAATTGAGCGTGCCCGCCATGAGCCGCACGCTCGACCGCGTGCGCCGCATGATGGGCGACCCATTGTTCGTGCGCGCCGGGCGCGGCCTGGTGCCGACGCCGCGCGCCGAAGCGCTGCGCGAACCCGTGCGGGCCCTGGTGGCCCAGGCGCAGGAACTGCTGGCGCGCGATGCCACGTTCGATCTGAAGACCCTGCGGCGCGTGTTCACGATCCGCGCCGACGACGGCGCCGTCAGCACGCTCGGGCCGGCCCTGCTGGACACGCTGGCCAAGGAAGCGCCGCGCGTCACGGTGCGCTTCATCTCGCAGGGCAAGCAGGACGTGCTGTCATTGCGCGAGGGCGCCATCGACCTGGACATCGGCGTGATCGAGGACATGGGGCCGGAGATCGTGCGGCAGCGCCTGTTCCCCGACCGCTTCGTCGCGGTGTTCCGGCCGGCCAACCCGCTGGCGCGGCATCGCAAGCTGACCCCCGAACGCTTCGCCAAGGCGCGCCACGCCACGGTCTCGCGTCGTGGCGTGTTGAGCGGCCCGGTGGATGTGGAGCTGGGCAAGGCCGGCCTGGCGCGCCACATCAGCACCGTCACGTATTCCTTTGCCGAGGCGCTGGCGATCACCCGCAACTCCGACCTGGTCGCCACCGTGCCGGACCTGCTGACGCTGCACCTGCGCGACGACCTGCTGATGCGCGCCTTGCCATTCGACACGCCCGCCGTGGTGATCTCGCAGGCCTGGCATCCGCGTTTCAACGAAGACCCGGCCCACCGGGCGATCCGGCAGATGGTGCACCGGATCAGCCTGGCGATCAGCGGCCGTTGACCCGGGCGGATCCCGCAAAAGCGCGCGCGCTTCGCCGCGGCCTGTCGGCCTTGGTCACCGCGGCCAACGTTTGGTTACCCGATGCGGTTCCAAATGCCGGACCGGCTATGCATAATGGCAGCCGCCCGCGCTGCGGGCGTTTTCCTGTTCTGGACGCATGCCGGAGCCATCCGGCCGGGAGGGTAGAGATCGTGAATGCGCATATCGTGAAATCCGCGTGCCTGGCCTTCGCCGCCGCGACGCTGGCGGCGGCATCGTCCGCCTGGGCCGGGGACGTCGAGGGCTCGCGCGACCATCCCGCCCTGACCCGCTTCGCGGGCGCCGAGATCCGCGCCTACGAATTCAAGGACTACGACGAAGCCCTGATGCCCAACCAGGCCATCACCCGCGAAAGCGAGGCCAAGGGCCTGACGCTGGAAGGCAAGCTGACGCGCATCGCCTATCGCATCGACGGCAAGAAGTCGGCGCTGGAGGTCTATCGCAATTACCAGGGCGCGCTGCAGGCCGGCGGCTTCAAGACCCTGTTCGAATGCAAGGGCGACGAGCAGTGCGGCGGCGACTTCCAGTCGTTCGTCCTGAACAGCGGCAAGGTCAGCCAGCCGGGGCAGGGCGACGCGGCCTTCGGCGGCAAGTACTACGCGGTGCTGGCGAAGAAAGAGGCGCCCACGGGCGACATCTATGTGTTCCTGGATGTGATGGACGACAACTCCAACAACATCACGCCGGTGTTCCAGCAGGTGATCGAGACCAAGCCCATGCAGACCGGGCAGGTCAAGGTGCTGGACATGGCCGCCATGCAGAAATCGCTGGCCGAATCGGGCCGCGTCGCGGTCTACGGCGTCTACTTCGATACGGACAAGGCCGAGGTCAAGCCCGAATCGAAGGCCGCGCTCGACGAGATGGGCAAGCTGCTCAACGCCAACCCGAAGCTGAAGGTCTACGTGGTCGGCCACACCGACAACCAGGGCACGCTTGCCGGCAACCTGGACCTGTCGCAAAAGCGCGCCGACGCCGTGGTCAAGGCGCTGGAAGCGGGCTACAAGATCCCGGCCGCGCGCCTGTCGGCGCGGGGCGTGGCGTCGCTGGCGCCGGTGGCGGCCAACGACGCCGAGGCCGGCCGCGCCAAGAACCGCCGGGTCGAACTGGTCGCCCAATGACGCGGTGAGCCTGCCTAATCTTGAGGCGGTTCGGCGATGAAAAGGGCCCCCACGCCGCGCCTTCGGCTTGCTGCCCCCCGAGGGGGGCGTTTTCATCTTGAGGCGGCTCGGCGATGAAAAAGCCCCTGGAACCTCGCGGTTCCAGGGGCTTTGCCTTTGAGGCTCGCGCGTTACGCGGCCAGCAGCTGGCGCAGCACGAAGGGCAGGATGCCGCCGTGCTGGTAGTAGTCGACCTCGATCGGGGTGTCGATGCGCAGCAGCACCGTCACGTCCTGCTTCGAACCATCCTTGCGGGTGATCGTCAGCGTCACGTCCTGCATCGGCTTGATGCCGTTTTCCAGGCCCGAGATGTCGTAGGTTTCCTCGCCGGTGATGCCCAGCGACTGCACGCTGTCGTTGCCCTTGAACTGCAGCGGCAGCACGCCCATGCCCACCAGGTTGCTGCGGTGGATGCGCTCGAAGCTGCGCGTGATGACGGCCTTGACGCCCAGCAGCTGGGTGCCCTTGGCGGCCCAGTCGCGCGACGAGCCGGTGCCGTACTCTTCGCCGCCGAACACCACGGTGGGCGTGCCGGCCGCCACGTACTGCATGGCCGCGTCGTAGATCGACATCTGTTCGCCGCTCGGCTGGAACAGGGTCTCGCCGCCCTCGAAGCGGCTGCCGTCCGGACGCGCCGGGATCATCAGGTTCTTGATGCGCACGTTGGCGAAGGTGCCGCGCATCATGATTTCATGGTTGCCGCGGCGCGAGCCGTAGCTGTTGAAATCGGCCTTCATGACGCCGTTTTCCTTGAGCCACTTGCCCGCGGGCGAGGTTTCCTTGATGGAACCGGCCGGCGAGATGTGGTCGGTGGTGACCGAGTCGCCGAACACGCCCAGCGCGCGGGCGTTCTTGACGGTCGGCATCGCGCCCGGCGTCATGCCGAAGCCTTCGAAGAACGGCGGCTCGGCGATGTAGGTGGAGTCGGGCCAGTTGTAGGTCTCGCCCGTGACGCCCTTGATGTTCTCCCACAGCTTGCCGGGGTTGCTCTTGACCTGGCCGTAGTTGGCCTCGAAGGCCTTCGGGTCCAGCGCGTACTTGAGCAGGGCCTCGACTTCCTCGGTGGTCGGCCAGATGTCGCCCAGCCAGATGTCGCCGTTCTTGCCGCGGCCGACCGGTTCGGTCATCAGGTCGCGCGTCACGGTGCCGGCCAGGGCGTAGGCCACCACCAGCGGCGGCGAGGCCAGGAAGTTGGCCTTGATGTTCGGGTGGATGCGCGCCTCGAAGTTGCGGTTGCCGGACAGCACCGCCGAGCACACCAGGTCATTGCTGGTGATGACGTCGTTCAGGTCGGGCGTCAGGTCGCCGGCGTTGCCGATGCAGGTGGTGCAGCCGTAGGCGGCCACGTCGAAGCCCAGCTTCTCCAGGTAGGGCAGCAGGCCCGTCTTGGTCAGGTATTCGGTGACCACGCGCGATCCGGGGGCCAGCGAGGTCTTGATGTGCTTGGGCACCTTCAGGCCGGCCTCGACGGCCTTCTTGGCCAGCAGGCCCGCCGCCAGCAGCACGCTGGGGTTGGAGGTGTTGGTGCACGAGGTGATGGCGGCGATCAGGATGTCGCCGTTCTTGACCTGGGTGCCGGTGCTGGTGGTGAAGGTCTGCTGCAGCTTCTCGGCCGGCTGGTTGAAGCCGTTCTCGGCGACCGGCTTGGAGAACAGGTCGATGAAGGTGCTCTTGACGTTGCCGATCTCGATGCGGTCCTGGGGGCGCTTGGGGCCGGCCAGCGACGGCGCGACGGTGGACAGGTCCAGCGTCAGCAGCTTGGTGAAGTTGATGTCCTTGGCGGCGGGCACGCCGAACATGTCCTGGGCCTTGAAGTAGGCCTCGAACGCGTCGATTTCGGCTTCGGTGCGGCCGGTGCCGCGGAAGTAGTCGATGGTGCGGCCGTCGACCGGGAAGAAGCCCATGGTGGCGCCGTACTCGGGCGCCATGTTGCCGATGGTGGCGCGTTCGGCCACGGACAGGCTGGCCGTGCCCTCGCCACAGAACTCGACGAACTTGCCGACCACTTTTTCACGGCGCAGCATTTCGGTGATGGTCAGCACCAGGTCGGTGGCGGTGACGCCGCCGCGCAGCTTGCCCTTGAGCTCCACGCCGACCACGTCGGGGGTCAGGAAGTACACCGGCTGGCCCAGCATGCCGGCCTCGGCCTCGATGCCGCCCACGCCCCAGCCGACCACGCCGATGCCGTTGATCATGGTGGTGTGGCTGTCGGTGCCCACCAGCGAGTCGGGGTAGTAGACGTTGTTCTTCTTGTCCTGGTGCACGCCGCGCGCCAGGTATTCCAGGTTCACCTGGTGGACGATGCCGAAGCCCGGGGGCACCACGCCGAAGGTGTCGAAGGCTTGCATGCCCCATTTCATGAACTGGTAACGCTCCTGGTTGCGCTTGAATTCCAGCTTCATGTTCAGGTCGAGAGCGTTCTTGGTGCCGAAGTAGTCGATCATGACCGAGTGGTCCACCACCAGGTCGACCGGCACCAGCGGCTCGATGCTCTTGGGGCTCTTGCCCATCTTGTCGGCGACCGAGCGCATGGCGGCGATGTCGGCCAGCAGCGGCACGCCGGTGAAGTCCTGCAGCACCACGCGGGCCACCACGAACGGGATTTCATCCTCGCGCTTGGCGTTGGCCTGCCAGTTGGCGAGCTGGCGCACGTGTTCCTCGGTGACCTTCTTGCCGTCGCAGTTGCGCAGCACGGATTCCAGCACGATGCGGATGGAGACCGGCAGCCGCTGCACATCGATGCCCAGGGACTTGCCCAGCGCCGGCAGCGAATAGTACTGACAGGACTTGTTGCCGATCTTGAAATTCTTGAGTGTGTCGAGGGTGTTGTGCGGCATGATGGACTCCGTGGTTTTGCCCGCGTAAAGCCGGCATTTTCAGGCGTTTCGGCGCGTTTGTCATTCCGGGCGACAGCGGCGCGATTGGCTGTATGTCTTATATCTTATATAAGACCTGGGCGACGCGTCAAAGTTCCGGCCCGCGCCCGGGGGCGGGTTGCGTGGCGGCGCCGCCACCCCGTACTGTGGAGCAGGCGTGCCGTCCCTGCAAGTCCCCTTTTTTTAACAAAAAAGTCCTACAGGCGCGTGGCGTCGCCGCTCAGCCCAGCAGCGCCGGCAGTTCCGCCACCGCGAAGTCCAGGAACCGGCGCAGGGCCAGCGGCGCGCCGCGGCGGGCGGGCATCACCGCGTAGATGCGGGCCGGCGCCGCCTGCCAGCCGGGCAGCATGTGGACCAGATCGCCCTTGGCCAGGGCGCCGGCGCACAGGTAGTGGGGCAGCAGCGCCACGCCCAGGCCGGCGCGGGCCATTTCCCGCAGCGCCGCCAGGTTGCTGCTCAGGCAGCGCGGCAGGTACTCGACCGACTCGGTTTCGCCGGCCGGCCCGGTGAAGTGCCAGCTCTGCGGGCTGTCCTGGGTGGCATGGGCCAGCAGCGGCAGGGCGTTCAGCTCGCGCGGATGGCGCGCCGCCGCCTGCGCCAGGGCTGGGGTGCCCACCAGGATCAGCGGCACCGGCGCGAGTTCGCGCGCCACCAGGCGGGAATCGGTCAGCGAGGCGCCCTGGGCGCGGAAGGCCAGGTCATAGCCTTCGCCCACCAGGTCGATGATCTGGTCGCGGGTGTCCAGCAGCACCCGCACGCCGGGGTGCTTCAGGCAGAAGCGCGCCACCAGTTCGCCCAGCAGCGTCACCGCCAGCGCCGATGGCGCTGTCATGCGCAGCAGGCCGCTGGGCGTGTCGCCCATGGCCGCCGCCAGGTCGAAGGCGCTGCGGGCCTCGCGCGCCATGGCCAGCGCGTGCACGTAGATCTGCTCGCCCATGGGCGTGAGCGAGACCCGCCGGGTGTTGCGCTGGAGCAACCGCAGGCCCAGGCGCGCCTCCAGTTCGGCCACCCGTCGGCTCAACTTGGAGCGCTGCATGTTCAGCACCCGGGCGGCGGCGGAAAAGCCGCCTTTCTCCACCACCTCGCTAAAGAGCAGCAGGTCGTCGAGATGATGGAGATAGGTGTGCATGGGGTTTACGCGAGTGATTGTCCTACTTAACAGGACAATTATTCCTGAAATTGGCCTCTACTGTGCCGGCGGCAGAACCCATAAGCTCTGCGCCACGTAAAAACCTGGCAGCACATCCTTGACCATCCGTCTCAGTCCCCCCGTCGCGCGGCCCTTCGAACCGGTCGGCGACGCCTGTTCCATCCGGCAGTTCCGCCACACCGATTTTCCCCTGGGCATGTCGCCCCTCGTGCTGGTCGACCATTTCGTCATGACCGGGCCGACGTTCGCGCCCCATCCCCACGCCGGCATGTCGGCCGTGACGCTGCTGCTGGAAGACAGCCGCGGCGTCATGCGCAGCCGCGACAGCGTCCACAACGACCACGAGATCCGCGCGGGCGACCTGCACTGGACGCTGGCGGGGCGCGGCATCGTGCATACCCAGCAGCCGGTGGGCGAGGCGCGGCTGAATGGCCTGCAACTGTTCGTGAACCTGCCGGAGCGGCTCAAGACGCTGCCGCCGGCGACGTCGCTGCTGCGCGCCTGGGAAATGCCGGTGGTGCAAGGCGATGCCGGCCGGGTGCGGGTGGCCTCGGGCCGTTTCGACGGCTGGGACGCGCCGCTGGAAACGCCCGAGCCGCTGCTGATCCTGGACGGCTGGCTGCGTCCGGGCGCGTCGCGCCTGGTGCCGCTGCCGGCGGGCTGGAACGCCTGGCTGTACGCGGTGCAGGGGGAGCTGGGCGCGCGGGCGCGCCATCAGACCACGCCGCCGCGGGCGGCGCCGGACGCGGTCCCGGCCGAACCGTCGCCGGTGGCGGCGTTCCGGCCGCCGGGGCGCACGCGGGTCGCCAGCACGCGGGTCGCCGACCCGGACTTCGCCGTCCTGCCGGCGGGGGCGGCGCTGGCCGCCTCGGCCGACAGCGAGGGCCTGTTGCAGGTGATCGCGGCCGGCGCGCCGGTCCATTTCATCCTGGTGGCCGGCCCCGCCATCGACGAGCCGGTGATCCAGCGCGGCCCGTTCGTGATGGCGGACGCGCGCGCCCTGACGCAGGCCATGGCGGCCTACGAAGCCGGGGAATTCGGGCAGTTGCGCCAGGAAAGCGGCGTTCCCGGGTAAGGCCGCGGGCCGGCGGCGGCCGGCCGGGCCTCGTTGTTCCGTAGCAACGGAAACAGAATTCTATATAGGGGACGGAATGAGAATGATTCCGTTTTATTTAGAATCTGTACCGCACGATCTCAATACCCCTTGGAGAACGGGCTCGACAAGGCCGGGATGACCGGCTCTGCGGCAGTTCGAGTGGCAAGCCGTTACCCGCGCGTGACCCCATCGGGATTTTTGCGATTTTCCGCTTCTCGCGAAGCGCCCGCCTACAGACTCCCGATATGAAATTACGAACCCTCGCGTGCGTGGTCGCGGCCCTGCCGTACACCGTCATCGTCCACGCCCAATCCGCCACGCCCACCGACGGCTCCGTCGTCTCGATGGACGCGATCAAGGTCGAGGCCAGCGCCGACGCCTCGGCCGGCGGCCTGGCCCAGCCCTATGCCGGCGGCCAGGTGGCCCGTGGCGGCCGGGTGGGGCTGCTGGGCACGCAAGACATCATGAGCACGCCGTTCAGCATCACCAGCTATACCAACGAGCTGATCCAGGACCGGCAGGCGCGCAGCGTCGGCGACGTGCTGCAGAACGATCCGGGCGTGCGCGTGGCGCGCGGTTTCGGCAATTTCCAGGAGTCGTACTTCATCCGCGGTTTCATCCTGAGCTCGGATGACGTGGCCTACAACGGCCTGTACAGCCTGCTGCCGCGCCAGTACATCGCCACCGAACTGTTCGAGCGCGTCGAAGTGCTGCGCGGCGCGTCGACCTTCCTGACGGGCGCCTCGCCCGGCGGCGACGGCATCGGCGGCACCGTCAACCTGGTGCCCAAGCGCGCCCCGAACGATCCGCTCACGCGCTTCACCACCGGCTTCTCCAGCGGCGGCCAGTTCTCGGTATCCACCGACATCGCGCGCCGCTTCGGCCCCGGCGACAGCACCGGCATCCGCCTGAACGTGGCCAATCGCAGCGGCGACACCGCCATCGACGACGAACACTCTCGCACCAGCCTGGTGTCGCTGGGCCTGGATTGGCGCTCGGCCGATACGCGCCTGTCGGCCGACATCGGCTGGCAGGAAAACAAGCTCAAGCGCGCCCGTCCGAACGTGACGCTGCGCGGCGTGACCAGCGTGCCGGACGCGCCGGACGCCAGCTCCAACTTCGCCCAGCCCTGGTCGTACTCGAACGAGCGCGACGTGTTCGGCACCGTGCGCGCCGAGCATGACTTCAGCGACAAGCTGACCGGCTGGGCCGCCTTCGGCATGCGCCGCAGCGACGAAGCCAACTCGCTCGCCAACGTCACCGTGACCAACGGCAGCACCGGCGACGGCAACTTCTACCGCTTCGACAATACCCGCAAGGACAGCGTCAACACCGGCGAACTGGGCCTGCGCGCCAAGGTGCGCACCGGCCCGGTCGGCCACGAGTTCGTCGCGTCCGCGTCCTTCTTCGATCTCAAGAAGAAGAACGCGTATGTCATGGACTACCTGAACACGTTCCAGACCAACCTCTACAACCCGACCACCTACAGCCGGCCCGCCTTCAGCGCCGGCGCGCTGGTGGGCAACGACCTGGACGATCCGGCGCTGCAGGGCCGCACCCGCCTGAGCAGCTATGCGCTGGGCGACACGATGTCGTTCCTGGACGACAAGGTGCTGCTGACGCTGGGCATCCGCCACCAGCGCCTGTCCTCGCGCAGCTACGCCTACAACACCGGCACGGAAAACGGCGCCTATGACGCCAGCCGCAATTCGCCCGCCGCCGGCATCGTCTTCAAGGTGACGCCGAGCGTGTCGCTGTATGCCAACTACATCGAGGCCCTGGTCGCGGGCGATACCGCGCCGCTCAACGCCAACGGCAAACCCGTGCCCAACGGCGGCGAAAGCCTGCAGCCGTACGTGTCCAAGCAGAAGGAAGTCGGCGTCAAGTACGACGGCGGCGGCCTGGGCGCGGGCCTGGCGCTGTTCTCCACCGACAAGCCGCGCGCGGCCTACGACGCGTCCAATCGGTTCACCGCCTCCGGCAAGGACCGCCACCAGGGCATCGAGCTGACCGTGTTCGGCGAGCCGATCGACCGCGTGCGCGTGCTGGGCGGCCTGACCTTCCTGGACGCCAAGCAGCGTTCCACCGGCAATACCGCCATCGACGGCAACCGCGTGATCGGCGTGCCGCGCTTCCAGGCCAACCTGGGCGCGGAATGGGACATCCCCGGCGTGCAGGGCCTGGCCGTGGACGGCCGCGTGGTCTACACCGGCGCGTCCTACGCGGATGACGCCAACACCCTCAAGGTGCCCGGCTGGACCCGCTTCGATGCCGGCCTGCGCTACATGATGGACGTGGACGGCCACGTGGTGACGCTGCGCGCCCGCGTCGAGAACATCGCCAACCGCAACTACTGGGCATCGGTGGGCGGCTACCCCGGCAACGGCTACCTGGTGCTGGGCGGCCCGCGCACCTTCTCGCTGAGCGCCAGCATGGACTTCTGATCGCGGCTGTCCGCCTTCGGGCGGACGTCACGCAGGCCAGGAAAAGCAACGCCCCGCCGGCGAGCTAGGTCATCAACCAGCCGCCCGCCACGTCCAGCACCTGCCCGGTCACGAACCGGGCCTGGTCCGAGGCGAAGAACAGGCAGGCGTCGGCCACTTCCTCGGGCGTGCCGAGCCGGCGCAGCGCGGTGACGTCGGCCACGGCGTCGTTGATCTCCTTGGGCACGCTTTTCAGCAGCGGGGTGCTGATGCGCCCCGGCGCCAGGCCGTTGACGGTGACGTCGTGCTCGCCCAGTTCCGCGGCCCAGTGCCGCGTCAGGCCCAGCAGGGCGGCCTTGGTGGCGGCGTAGTGCGCGGCGACGATGTCGCAATAGGCCTTGCCCGCCACCGACGACATGTTGATCACGCGCCCCTGGCGCTGGCGCACCATGTGCGGCGTGGTCAGGTGGGTCATGTAGAACACGCTGTTCAGGTTGACCGCCACCACCTTGTCCCACTCGCCCGGCGTCATCTCCCACACCTTCAACGCGCGGCCGTCGGTCTTGGGCGAGATGCCGACGTTGTTGACCAGGATGGTGGCCGGGCCGAGGTCGCGGGTGATGCGGTCGTAGGCGGCCTGGCACTGGTCGAAATGCGAGACGTCGGCGTGCACGAAGGTCACGGCATGGCCGCGCTTTTTCAGTTCCTGCTCGTAGGCCTGGCCGCCCTGCGAATTGAAGTCGATCAGCCCGACCTTGCCGCCTTCGGCCAGGAAGCCCTCGACGATGGCCGAACCGATGCCGCCGACCGCGCCGGTGACGATGATGACCTGATCCTGGAAGCGCGCGCTCATGCCCGCACCTTCAACATGATCTTGCCGATGTGCCGGCTGCTTTCCATCAGCGCGTGGGCCTGGGCGGCTTCTTCCAGCGGGAACACCTGGTGGATCAGCGGCAGGCAGCGTCCCTGTTCCATCAGCGGCAGCACCTTGTCGGCCAGCGCCTGGGCGATGGCGCCCTTGTCGTCGTCGGAACGCGGCCGCAGGGTGGAGCCGGTGAACGACAGCCGGCGGGTCATGATGGGCAGGGCGTCGATCTCGGCCTTGCTGCCTTCCAGGAAGGCGATCTGCACCAGCCGGCCATTCACCGCCAGCAGGCGGATGTTCTTGTTGATGTAGGCGCCGCCGACCATGTCGAGGATCACGTCCACGCCCTGGCCGCCGGTGGCCTGGTGGACCTCCGCCTCGAAGTCGGTGTCGCGGTAGATCAGCGCGTGCTGCGCGCCGGCCTTCAGGCAGGCCTCGGCTTTTTCCTGGTTGCCCACCGTGGTCCAGACCTCGGCGCCGAAGGCGCGCGCCAGCTGGATCGCGGTCAGGCCGATGCCGCTGGAGCCGCCGTGCACCAGGAACTTCTCGCCGGCCGCGAGGCGGGCGCGCTCGAACACGTTGGTCCAGACGGTGAAGTAGTTCTCCGGGATGGCGGCGGCGGACAGCAGGTCCAGGCCGCGCGGCACCGGCAGGCAGTGGCGCTCGTCGGCCAGGCAGTACTGCGCGTAGCCGCCGCCGGGCGTCAGCGCGCAGACCCGGTCGCCGACCTGCCAGCGCGTGGCGTCGGGACCGACGGCGACGATGGTGCCCGCGACCTCCAGTCCCAGGTAGGGCGAGGCGCCGGGCGGCGGCGGATACGAGCCGGAGCGTTGCAGCACGTCGGGTCGGTTGACGCCGGCGTAGGCGACCTCGATCAACACCTGGCGGCCGGCGGGCGCGGCCATCTCGCGTTCGGCCAGGCGCAGGCAATCGGGCGCGCCGCCCGTGCCGTGGTCGATGAATGTGCAGCGTAGAGACATGAATGCGGTCCTTCGGATTTCAGTGGCCCAGATAGGCCTTCTTGACATGGGGATCGGCCAGCAGTTCGGCGCCGGTGCCGGTGCGCACGATGGCGCCGTTCTCCAGCACGTAGCCGCGGTCGGCCAGGCGCAGCGTGCGGAACACGTTCTGCTCCACCAGCAGCACCGTGACGCCGTGGGACGTGACGTCGCGGATGATGTCGAACATCTGCTGCACCAGCAGCGGCGACAGGCCCAGCGAGGGCTCGTCGAACACCAGCAGCTTGGGGTCGGCCATCATGCCGCGCGCGATCGCCACCATCTGCTGCTCGCCGCCGGACAGCGAGCCGGCGTACTGCGCCAGGCGTTCGCGCACCCGCGGGAAGATCTGCAGCACTTCCTCCAGCTTGCGCTGCACGATGGGGCGGGCGGCGCGCTTGTACGAGCCCATCAGCAGGTTGTCGCGCACCGTGAAATGCGGAAACAGCTGGCGGCCTTCGGGAATCATGGTGATCCCGGCGTCGACGATGTCGTAGGGCGTGCGGTTGGTCAGGTCGCGGCCCTCGAACTCGACCCTTCCGGTGGTGGCGGCGACCACGCCGCACAGCGTCTTCAGGGTGGTGGTCTTGCCGGCGCCGTTGGCGCCGATCAGCGTCACGATCTCGCCGGCCCTGACCTCGAAGTTCAGGCCGTTGAGCACCTGGCTCTTGCCGTAGCCCGACGACAGATCCGAAACCTTAAGCATCCTGGTACTCCTTGCCCAAATAGGCTTCGATGACGGCGGGGTTCTCGACCACGTCCTTGGGGGCGCCGCTCACCAGCACCGCGCCTTCGTTCAGCACGATGATGCGGTCCGACAGCGCCATGGTGGCCTGCATCATGTGCTCGATCAGCAGCACCGACACGCCCGAATCGCGGATGCGGCGGATCATCTTGATCGACTTCTCGATGTCGGTGGGGTTCAGCCCCGCCATGACCTCGTCCAGCAGCAGGATGCGCGGCCGGATCGCCAGGGCGCGGGCGATCTCCAGCCGCTTCATGCCGCCCACCGTCAGGCTGCGGGCCTCGGTGTTCAGGTACTTGAGCAGGTCGGTTTCCTCGGCCACCTTGAGCGCGATCTGCTCGGCCTCCTCGCGGTCGGCGGTGCGGATGAAGGCGCCCAGCATGATGTTCTCCAATACCGTCAGGCCGGTGAACGGCTTGGCGATCTGGAAGGTGCGGCCCAGCCCCTGGTGCGCGAACTCGTCCGGCGTGTTGCACGAGACCCAGTTGCCCTTGGCATCGACCATCGACACCGCGCCCTTGTCGGGCGACAGGAAGCCGGACAGCAGGTTGAACACCGTGGTCTTGCCGGCGCCGTTGGGGCCGATCATGCCCAGGATCTCGTGCTGGTTCAGCGTCAGCGAGACGTCGTTGGTGGCGCGCAGGCCGCCGAAGCTCTTGAACAGGTTCTCGGCCTTGAGCACCGGCTGTTCGCGCCGCGCCGCGTCGGTCGGACGGGCCGGTTCGACCCGCTGGCGCCGGGCGCGCGGCGTGCCCAGGTAGGGCAGGCGCGCCAGCGCGCGCTCGATGGCCGGACCGAAGGCGCCGGCCAGGCCGCGCGGAATGGTCAGCACCACCGCCACCAGGATCAGGCCGTAGATCAGCCCGTGCATGCCGTTGCCCACGCTGGACAGCCAGCCGCGCGCCAGCTCGGCGATCGGCAGCACCAGGAAGGTGCCGGCGATGGGGCCGGCCACCGTGCCCAGGCCGCCGATCAGCGCGAACATCGCCACCTGGATAGACAGCTCCAGCGAGAAGGCCGAGCTGGGATCGACGAAGGTCAGGTAAGTGATGTGGAAGGTGCCGATCACGCTGGTCAGCATGGCCGACACCACCGCGGCGATGATCTTGACGCGCACCGTGTGGATGCCCACCGCCAGCGCCGCGTCCTCGCGCTCGCGGATGGCGATCAGGTAATGGCCGATGCGCGACTTGCGGATGTACCACGAGACCCAGGTCACCAGCAGGAACAGGCCGAAGGCGATGATCACGTAGTTGATCTTCTCGCGGAACACGATCCAGGCCCAGCCGATGTTCAGCGGCAGGCTGATGCCGCTGGAGCCGCCGGTCCAGCTTTCCTCGTGGATCACCAGCAGCCGCACCACTTCCAGGATGGCGATGGTGGCCAGCGCGAAGAACGGACCGCGCAGCCGCAGCGTGGGATAGCTGATGATGATGGCCACGACGGCCGAGATGGCCGCGCCCGCCAGCATGCCGAACCACGGCGAGATGCCGAAGTTCTGCGTCAGCAGGGTGGCGGTGTAGCCGCCGATGCCGTAGAACACCGCGTGGCCCAGCGACAGCTGGCCGGCGTAGCCGCCGACGATGTTCCACGCCACCGACAGCGCGGAGAAGACGAACAGCAGGACGAACAGGTTGGTCCAGAACGGCGTGCCCGTGACGACGGGCACGATGAACATGACGATCAGCAGAATCAGGCTGACGTAGGCTTTGGGGCTTCGAAAGTCGGGAAACACGTCTCGCTCCTTGTGGCTCTGATCACTCTGTGCCGACGCCGAACAGGCCGGTCGGACGCAGGACAAGGATCAAGAGGAAGATCCCGAAATAGACGACCTCTTTGAGGTCGGGGGCGATGTAGTAGCCGGCCAGCGTATCGACGATGCCGATGATCATGGACCCGGCCACCGCGCCGTACAGGCTGCCCAGGCCGCCCAGCACCACGATCACGAAGGCGGTCAGCACGAAGTACGTGCCCACCGTCGGGAACACCGGATACTGCGGCGCCAGGAGGCCCGCGGCGATGCCGACGAAGGCGGTGCCCAGGCCGAAGGCGATGGCGTAGACGTTGTTGACGTTCACGCCCATCAGCGTCGCGGCATAGCGGTGCTGCGCCACCGCCCGCAGCGCGCGGCCCAGGTAGGTGCGGTGCATGAACAGGTGCAGCAGCACGGCCAGGCTCAGGCCGACCACGAAGGTCACCAGCTGGCCGGTGACCATGGAGTAGTTGCCGACGTCGATGGCGCTGGTGCCCAGTTGCACCGGGGCGCGGAACACGTTGGCGCCGAAGATCACCAGCGCCAGGTTCAGCAGGATGGTGGACACGCCCACCGTGGCGAAGATCTGGATGTGCTGGTCGGCGTTGAGCAGCGGCTGGATGATGCCTTTCTGCGTCAGCGCGCCCAGCGCGAACAGGATGACCGCCACCGGCACCAGGCCGATGTACGGATGCACGCCGAACTGCGCCGCGATCAGATAGACCAGGTACATGCCGATCATCAGGAATTCGCCGTGCGCGAAGTTGACGACGCGGACCACGCCGAAGATCAGCGTCAGCCCCAGGCTGATGATGGTGTAGGCGCCGCCCAGCAACAGGCCATTGATGACCAGTTGAATGAAGATATCCATGGTGCAACCTCTTGGAACGGGGTGCGCCCCGGCGCCGCGGCGTGGCCGACGCGGAACCGGGGCCCGCGGGCCCCAGTGAAACGCCGGACGCCCCCGAGCGTCCGGTTTGCTGGCTTGCCGTGCCGGGCCTGCCGGAAGGCAGCCCCGGCGTTCTATTTATTGAAGACGGGCTTGCCCAGCGCGAGGTTGTCCGGCGCGATGGTGACCAGCTTGCCGTCCTGCCACTGCATCACGTAGAAGGTCGAGGCGTTGTTCTGGCCATCCTCGCCGAAGTCGAAGGCCCAGCCGTTGGCGGTCTGGCCGGCGGGCTTCTTGTACGCCAGCACGGCCGCGCGGATCTTGTCCTTGTCGGTCGACTTGGCGTTGGCGATGGCTTCGAAGAAGGCCTTGGCGCCGACGTAGTTGGTCAGGCTGTGGCCGGACTGCGGGTCGCTTTTGTAGGTGGCCTTGTAGGCTTCCAGGAACTTGTCCAGGCCCGGCGCGCCGGCCGGGTTGATGGACGATTGCGGGAAGTCCAGGTCGAACACGCCGTTCATGTCGGCGCCCACGGCCTTGGCGGTGTCGGCCAGCGAGTAGCCGCCGCCGGCGCCGATCACCACCTTGGGCTTGAAGCCGGCCGCGCGCGCCTGGCTGAAGTACAGGATGGCGTCGTTCTGGTAGGCGGTCTGCAGCACCACGTCGACCTTGGCGCCCTTCAGGCGCAGGATCAGCGAGGACAGGTCGACCGTCTTGGCCGAGTACGGCAGCACCTCGGCCACGGTGTAGCCGAGTTCCTGGGCGCGCTTTTTCTCGGTGGCGGCCACGTCGGTGCCGTAGGGGCCGTCCTCGTGGATGATGCCGATGCGCACTTCCTTCGGGTTCAGGCCCATGCCCGGCCCGATGATGTCGTGCAGCGCGTTGACCACCGAGACGCCGTACAGCGCGGTGTTGGGGTTGCTGCGGAACAGGTATTTGTAGCCGCGCGTGGTGATCTTGTGGGCGGTGGCGCCCAGCTCGAAGTAGGGCACGCCGGCCAGCTCGGTCACGGGCGAGGCCGCGTACGAGATGCCCGAGGCGTAGCTGCCGAACACCCCGACCACGTTGGACGAGATCAGGCGCTTGGTCTCGGATACCGCCTGGGTCGGGTCGACCGCGTCGGCCTTGATGATCTGGATCTTCTCGCCGTTGATGCCCCCGGCGGCGTTGATCTCGTTGACGGCCAACTCCAGGCCGCGATAGCTCTCTTGTCCCAGCAGCGCCAGGGCGCCGCTGAACGGGAAGAGGGCGCCCACCTTCATGTCGGCCGCCGCGGCGCCGCTGGCCATGGCGCCGCACAGGCCCAGCGCGATGGCGAATTTGTTGATCTTGAACACTGTCTACGCTCCTTTGTGGGTATGGGGTGCGGACTGTTGTCTGAATCGTCCGTCTGTTTTTGAATATATGATATATGTGCCGGCGGGGTGTGAGAACCTCGTCCTGGATTCTAGTGCCGGACTTGTCCGGCTGAATCGGGGATTTCCCTCAAGCCGCATGAATAAAGCGTTTGCGGGCAGTTTTCCTCTGCGGAGCAGGTCAAATTCCGCTGTCCGGACCCGGTTTCACGGACCCGTTCATGGCTGCTTTCCTGGCAAGAAAGTTCCCCTTTAAATCATATATCCTATATGATCAAAAGGCGTTTGAGCACAAGAATCCAGGAGACAGAAGCATGTTCGAGGAAGTGGATTTCGCCGGAAAAAAGGTACTCATCACCGCCGGCGCCGATGGGCTGGGCCTGGAAATGGCCCAGGTGTTCCACCGGGCCGGGGCGTCGGTGCTGGTGTGCGATGTCAACCGCGAGCGGCTGGCGGCCTTGCCGGCCGAGCTGCCGGGCGTGCGCGCCGTCCATGCCGACGTGTCGGATGAGGCCAGCGTGGCCGCCCTGTTCGACGCCGTGCGCCAGCAGCTGGGCGGCCTGGACATCCTGGTCAACAACGCCGGCGTGGCCGGCCCCACCGGCTTCGTCGAGACGCTGTCCAAGGCCGATTGGGACCGCACCCTGGCCGTCAACATCACGGGCCAGTTCCTGTGCGCGCGCCAGGCCATCCCGCTGCTCAAGCAGTCGCGCGCCGGCGTCATGATCAACCTGTCGTCGGCCGCGGGCCACCTGGGCTTTGCCGGGCGCTCGGTCTATTCGGCCTCGAAGTGGGCGGTGATCGGCTTCACCAAGTCGCTGGCGATCGAGCTGGGCGGCCACGGCATCCGCGTCAACGCCATCCTGCCGGGCGCGGTCGAAGGGCCGCGCATCCGCGCCGTGATCGACGCCAAGGCCAGGACGCTGGACAAGCCGGTCGAGGAAATCGCCGCGCTCTACGAGAACCAGGCGGCGCTGGGCCGCATGGTCACCGCGCGCGACATCGCCAACATGGTGCTGTTCAACGCCAGCGAGGCCGCCCGCAGCGTCACGGGGCAGGCCATCGTGGTGGACGGCTTCACGCAGAAGCTCTACTGATGGCGGCCGATCCGCAGCGGCGCCACGCCGCCATCATCGGCACCGGCCTGATCGGCCAGGCCTGGGCCATCGTGTTCGCGCGCCAGGGCTGGCAGGTGCGGCTGTACGACGTCAACGCCGCCATGCTGGCCGAGGCCGGCGCGCTGATCCGGCGCCAGCTGGATGAATTGCAGGCGCACGGCCTGTTGCGCGACGCGGCGGCCGCGGCCGGCCGCATCCAGGCCGCCGCCAGCCTGCAGGAGGCGCTGGCGGGCGCCCGCTACATCCAGGAGAACTCGCCCGAGCGGCTGGATCTGAAGCGCGACCTGTTCGCGCAACTGGACGCGGCGGCCGACCCCGACGCCATCATCGGCAGTTCCACGTCCAGCATCCCCGCCAGCGAATTCACCGAAGGCCTGCCCGGCCGGGCGCGCTGCCTGGTGGCGCATCCGGTCAATCCGCCGTACCTGATCCCGGTGGTGGAGCTGTGCCCGGCGCCCTGGACCAGCGAGGCCGCCATGCAGGCGGCGCGCGACATCATGCTGGATATCGGCCAGAAGCCGGTGACGATGCGGCGCGAGATCGAGGGCTTCATCCTCAACCGGCTGCAGGGCGCGCTGCTGCACGAGGCTTTCCGCCTGGCCGCCGCCGGCATCGCCAGCGCCGAGGACATCGACACCACCGTCAAGGACGGCCTGGGCCTGCGCTGGTCGTTCATGGGGCCGTTCGAGACCATCGACCTGAACGCGCCTGGCGGCCTTGCCGACTACTGCGCGCGCTACGGCGGGCTGTACCAATCCATCGGCGCCACCCAGGCCGACAGCGTGCCCTGGGACGGCGCGCTGGTCGAGGCCCTGGCGGCCGAACGGCGCGGCCTGCTGCCCGCCGACGACCTGACGGCGCGCCGCTACTGGCGCGACGAACAACTGATGCGCCTGATGCGCCACAAGCAACAGCAAGACAACGGAGACGGAAATGGCTAAGCCGAAACAGAAAGTCGTGATCACCTGCGCCGTGACGGGCGCCATCCACACGCCCAGCATGTCGCCGCACCTGCCGGTGACGGCCGACGAGATCGCCGAGGCCGCCATCGGCGCGGCCCGCGCCGGCGCCGCCGTGCTGCACCTGCACGCGCGCGACCCGGAAACCGGCAAGCCGTCGCAGGACCCGGCGCTGTTCGAGCCGTTCCTCAAGCGCATCAAGGCCGAGACCGACGCCATCATCAACATCACCACCGGCGGCAGCCCGCACATGACGGTGCAGGAGCGCATGCGGCCGGCCACCACCTTCAAGCCGGAGCTGGCGTCGCTGAACATGGGTTCGATGAACTTCGGCCTGTTCCCGATGCTGGGCCGCTTCCAGGACTTCAAGCACGAGTGGGAGCGCGAGCACCTGGAGAACAGCCGCTCGCTGATCTTCCGCAACACCTACCAGGACATCGAGTCGATCCTGGAGCTGGGCAACGCCAACGGCACCCGCTTCGAGTTCGAGTGCTACGACATCAGCCACCTGTACAACCTGGCGCACTTCGTCGACCGCGGCCTGGTGAAGTCGCCGCCATTCATCCAGTCGGTGTTCGGCATCCTGGGCGGCATCGGCCCGCACCCCGAAGACCTGATGCACATGAAGCGCACCGCAGACCGCCTGTTCGGCAATGAGTACGAATGGTCGATCCTGGGCGCCGGCCGCAACCAGATGCCGCTGGCCACCATCGGTGCCGCCATGGGCTCGAATGTGCGGGTGGGGCTGGAGGATTCGCTGTGGATCGGGCCGGGCCAGCTGGCCGAGTCGAACCGGTCGCAGGTCGAACGCATCCGCACCATTCTGGAGGCGCTCAACCTGGAAGTGGCCACGCCCGCCGACACCCGCGCCAAGCTGGGATTGAAGGGCGGCGACAACGTGGCGTTCTGACGCCAATCCGGGCAAGGGCGTGCGCGCCGCCGCCGGGGCGTCAGGCGTGGCGGCGCAAGGCGTCGACGAGGGTCTTGATGTCCAGCGGACGATCGAAATTGGCGGCATGGCGCGCGGCCAGCGTCAGCTCGGCCGCCCGCGCCAGTTCGGCATCGGACGGCGCGGCCGCGCCCAGCGCCGCCAGCGTGGTGGGCAGCCCCACCTGTTCGTACCATTGCGTCAGCGTGGCCAGCATGCCGTCCTGGCGCGCCTCCAGGTCCAGCTGCACCAGCAGGCCGACGGCCACCTGCAGGCCGTGCGGCGCGCTGGCCAGGCCGGCGATCTTCGGCAGGCCGCGCGTCAGGGCGTGGGCGATCGACAGGCCGCCGCTTTCGAAGCCCAGGCCGCTCATCAGGATCATGGCTTCCACCACCCGCTCGAAGGCGGGCGTGGGCTGGCCGCTGCCGGCCACGGCCAGCGCGTCGGCGCCGTCGGCCAGCAGCGTGCGCAGGCAGCCGTCGGCGATCAGCTGGGCGGTCAGCGGCGGGACGCCGTCGTACATGTTGCGTCCGCCGTTGCGGGCGCATTGCTCGGCTTCGAATTTCTTGGAGATGGCGTCACCCAGGCCGGCGCGGAAGAACGCCGCCGGCGCGGTGGCGATGACGGCGGTGTCGACCAGCACGATGGTGGGGTTGAACAGCATGTGTTCGACCGCCAGGAGGTTGTGATGGGCGTCGTACAGCACGTAGTTCTTGCTGGTGGGGGCATCGTTCGAGGCCACCGTCGGCACCGTGACCAGGTGGCAGTGGGCGGCCTTGGCGACCGCCTTGCCGGCGTCCAGCGCCTTGCCGCCGCCCACCGCGATCACCATGTCGATGCCGGCGGCCGCGGCCTGCGCGCGCAGCGCCGCGATCGATTCGGGCGTGATGTCGCCCTCGACCGGCAGGGCCGTCAGCGCCACGCCGTGGGCGCCGCACAATGCCTCGATTCTCGGGCCCAGCACGCCCTGCACGTAGCGGTCGATGACCAGGGCGGCGCGGCGGCCGAACAGGGCGGCGTATCCGCCCAGCGCGTCGAGCGCGCCGGCTCCCTGGATGTAGCGGCCGGGAGCGCCGAAAATCTTCAGCATCGAGTCTTCCTATTTGCGAGGCCCGGGCGGGCGGTAGTCGAGTTCTTTTTCGCGTTCGACCAGCCAGTCGATCATGATCTTGCCGCCCCACACCAGGTCGGCCTGGATCGCCTTGGTGGCGGCTTCGGGGTCGCGCGCCTCCAGCGCGGCCAGCACCGCCTCGTGGCGGTGTTCGTCCTGGGAGTAGTCGAGCCCGGCCGTCTTGACGTGGAACACCTTGAGGATCGGGCCGGTGATGACCCAGAACGATTCCACGGTGTTGCGCAGGATGGGCTTGTTGCTGGCTTCCAGGATGCCGAAGTGGAACTTGCGGTTCAGGTAGCTGGCGCGCTTGGGGTCGGTCGAGGTGCAGGAGATGAAGTCCTTCTGCAGCGCGATCAGGTTGTCCAGCTGCTTGCGCGTGATGTTCCTGGCGGCCTCGGCCGCGCCCATGCCTTCCAGGTGGAAGCGGATCTGCTGGATCTCGCGCAGCTTTTCCGAATTGACATAGGGCACGTAGACCGCGGTGGCGGCCTGCATTTCCAGGCCCTGTTCGCTGATGAGGCGGAAGATGGCCTCGCGCACGGGCGTGATCGAGACGCCCATTTCCTGGGCCAGCTCGCCAATGATGAGGCGCTCTCCGGGTTCGTACTGCCCGTTGATCAGGGCGTTGCGGATCTCGTTGTAGACCTTGACGGAGAGGTTCTCTTTTTTTACCGGTTTAAGGCTGGGCATGACGGTCGAGGCTTGGGTTCGATGGAATGGCGGAAGCCGTGAAACGGCGCCCGGCTGAATTCTATCCCGCCCTGGCCAATTCAAGCGCGATGGGTATATTATATATCATATATTCTGATAAGCGAAGGAGACGCCATGCGCCAGGACCGGGGAGACCCAAGCGAAGACGAGGTCCGGGTGTTGCGGGAAAAGGCCCGCCACATCCGGTTGGAGACCATCAGGCTGATCGAGATCGCCAAGGTCGGGCATTACAGCTCGGTCTTTTCGTGCGCCGAGATCTTTGCCGCCCTGTATTACGACGTGATGCGGCTGCGGCCGGGCGAGCCGGCCTGGCCGGACCGCGACCGCTTCCTGATGGGCAAGGGCCATGCGGCCGTGGGCCTGTTCCCGGTGCTGGCCGACCACGGTTTCATTCCGCATGAATTGCTGGACGGCTACACCCGCCTGGGCAGCCCGCTGGGCGACCACCCCGACATGACCAAGGTGCCGGGCGTCGATTTCAGTTCCGGCTCCATCGGCCACGCGCTCTCCAATGGCGCCGGCATGGCGCTGGGCGGCCGCATGAGCCAGCGCGACTTCAACGTGTTCGTGATGCTGGGCGACGGCGAGATGCAGGAAGGGCAGGTGTGGGAGGCGGCGCTGTTCGCGGCGCACCACCAGCTGTCTCGCCTGGTGGCCATCATCGACCGCAACGGTTATCAGCTCGACGGCAAGGTCGACGACGTGATCGGCGTGGAATCGCTGCGCGACAAGTGGCAGGCCTTTGGCTGGGAGGTGCACGAGGTCGACGGCCATGACCTGGTGGCGCTGACCGCGCTGCTGCGGCGCCTGCGCGCGGACGAGGCGCGCGAACGGCCGGCCTGCGTCATCGCCAGGACCGTCAAGGGCAAGGGCGTGTCCTATATGGAAACCGAACCCGGCTGGCATCTGGGCTACCTGGCGCCGCAGGACGCGCAGGCCGCCATCGACGAAATCATGACCCGCGAGATCTGAATGGCACAGGCACAGACGCTTTCTCCCGATTCCTGGCAGTACCGCGCGCTGAACGCGGTGAACCCCGGGCTGTCGTATCTTTCCGACGCGCTGATCGCGCTGGCGCAGGCCGGGCATCCGGTGGTGGCCGGCTCGGCGGACCTGCAGTATTCCAACGGCCTGAACCGCTTCGCCTCGGCCTATCCCGAGCGCTACGTGCAGTTCGGCATCTCCGAGCAGAACATGGTGTCGGCCGCGGCCGGATTGGCCACCACCGGCGCGATGCCGTTCGTGGCGACCTTCGCTTCGTTCCTGGGCCTGCTGTGCTGCGAGCAGATCCGCATGGACGTGGCCTACACCAGGCTGCCGGTGCGGCTGATCGGCCATCACACCGGCATCAGCCTGGGCTTCTACGGCACCTCGCACCACGCCACCGAGGACATCTCGACCATGCGCGCCATCGCCGGCCTGACGGTGGTGTCGCCGGCCGACGGGCCGCAGCTGGCCGCCGCCATCAAGGCCTCGGTGGACTGGCCCGAGCCGATCTATTTCCGCATCGGGCGCGGCCGCGATCCGCAGGTGTATGAAGACGGCGCGCCGTTCACGTTCGGCCGCGCCATCGTCCATTCGACCGGCAGCGACCTGAACATCATCGCCTGCGGCATCACGCTGCACGCGGCGCTGGAAGCGGCCGCCCGGATGCGCGAGGACGGCCTGTCGGTGGGCGTGATCGACATGCCCACCATCAAGCCGCTGGACCGCGAGGCGGTGCTGGCGGCCGCCGGGCAGGCGCGCGTCCTGCTGACGGTGGAAGAGCACAATGTGATGGGCGGCCTGGGCTCGGCGGTGGCCGAGGTGCTGGCCGATGCCGGCAGCGGCACGCGGCTGCGGCGCCATGGCATCTACGACGAATACAGCCTGATCGCCCCGCCCACCACGCTGTACGCGCATTACCAGCTGGACGGCGCCGGCATCGAGGCGGTGGCGCGCGAACTCATCGCGCGATAGGGCATGCCAGCATTCACGGGCGCCGGACGCCGGCGCCCCGACAAGGAGACAAAGCAATGAAGGAAATCAGCGGCAACACCCGCCTGTTCGGCATCCTGGCCGATCCGATCTATCACGTCAAAACCCCGCAGCGCCTGAACGAGCATTTCGCCCGCATCGGCTTTGACGGCGTCTGCGTGCCGTTCCATGCGCGGCCCGACAATCTGGCCGAGGTGGTGGCCGGACTGCGGCGGCTGGAGAACCTGGGCGGCCTGATCGTCACCATGCCGCACAAGGCGGCGATCCTGGCGCTGGCCGACGAGGCCACGCCGGTGGCGCGCAAGATCGGCGCCGCCAACGTGGTGCGGCGCGAGGCGGACGGCCGCCTGGTGGCGCACATGCTGGACGGCGAGGGCTTCGTGCGCGGCCTGCGCACGCACGGCGTGGCGCCCGAGGGCAAGAGCGCCTATCTGGCCGGCGCCGGCGGCGCGGCCAACGCCATCGGCTTCGCGCTGGTGCAGGCGGGCGTGTCGCGGTTGACCATCGCCAACCGCACGCCGGCCAAGGCCGAGGACCTGAAGGCGCGCATCCTGTCGCTGCATCCCGAGGCCCGCATCAGCGTCGGCACGGCCGATCCGTCGGGCCATGACCTGGTGGTCAACGGCACCTCGCTCGGCATGAAGCCCGATGACGCGATGCCGCTGGACGCGGCGCGGCTGACGCCGGACCAGCTGGTGTGCGAGGTCATCATGCAGCCGGCCGACACGCCGTTGCTGGTGGCGGCGCGGGCGCGCGGCTGCAAGGTGCACTACGGCGCGCCGATGCTGGCCGGGCAGATCGAGCTGATGGCGGAAATGATGGGCGTGGCGCCGGCCGCGCAACGCTGAGGCGCGACGGACGAGACGATGGGCGACTACGACTTCATTATCGCGGGCGGCGGCACCGCCGGCTGCATCCTGGCCAACCGCCTGACGGCCGACGGCCGCCACCGGGTGCTGATGCTGGAAGCCGGGCACGAGGCGCGCAGCATGTGGATCTCGATCCCGGCGGGCTTTTCCAAGCTGCTGGTGAACCCGGACTACAACTGGCGTTTCGCCACCGAGCCGGAGGACAACGTCTACGGCCGCACCATCGCCGTGCCGCGCGGCAAGGGCCTGGGCGGTTCGACGCTGATCAACGGCATGATCTACGTGCGCGGCCGGCCGCAGGACTACGACGGCTGGGAGGCGGCCGGCGCCAGCGGCTGGGGCGCCGGCACCGCCGAGCGCGTGTTCCGCAAGATTGAATGCTATGAGCCGGGCGGCGAGACCCGCGGCAAGTCCGGGCCGATGCACGTGGAGGAAGTGGCCGAACGCTTTCCGGTGTCCGACGCCTTCCTGCGCGCGGCGCAGGAAGACGGCCTGCCGCTCAATCCCGACTACAACGCCGGCCGCCAGGACGGGGTCGGCTACTACCAGGTGGCGCAGCGCCATGGCCGCCGCTGGAGCGTGGTGGACGGCTACCTCAAGCCGGCCGCCGGCCGCAGGAACCTGACGGTGGAGTGCGGCGCGCACGTGACGCGGCTGCTGTTCGAGGGCAAGCGCTGCGTCGGCGTGGCCTATCGCAAGAACGGCCAGGAGTTCACCGTGCGGGCGCGGCGCGAGACGCTGCTGTGCCTGGGGGCGGTGCAGTCGCCGCAACTGCTGGAGCTGTCGGGCGTGGGCAGCCCAGCGCTGCTGCAATCGTTCGGCATTCCGCTGGTGCACGCGCAGCCGCAGGTGGGCGAGAACTACATCGACCACTTCGCCACGCGCATGAACTGGCGGGTCCGGAACACCGTGACGCTCAACGAGATGTCGCGCGGCTGGCGCCTGGCGCGGCAGGTGGCGCGCTACTACACCCGCCACAAGGGCATCCTGACGCTGGGCACGGGCCTGGTGCACGGCTTCGTCAAGAGCGCGCCGGACCTGCCGGCGGCCGACGTGCAGTATTTCTTCGTGCACGCCAGCTACGCCAACGCGGCCGAGCGCATTCTCGACCGCGAGCCGGGCATGACCATCGGCGTGGCGCAGCTGCGGCCGGAGTCGGTGGGCTCGATCCACCTGAAATCGGCCGACCCGCTGGCCGCGCCGTCGATCCGGCCGAACTTCCTGTCGGCGCAGGTCGACCGCGACAGCCTGGTGGGCGGCATGCGGGTGGCGCGGCGCATCGTGCAGCGGCCGGCCCTGCAGCGCTATATCGAGCGCGAGCTGAGTCCGGGGGCGGACGTGGACAGCGACGAGCAATGGCTGGATTTCGCGCGCCGCAACGGCCAGACCATCTATCACCCGATCGGCACCTGCCGCATGGGCGCGGACGCCGGCGCGGTGACCGATCCGCGCCTGCGGGTCAACGGCATTGCCGGCCTGCGGGTGGTGGACGCCTCGGTGATGCCGAAGATGGTGTCGGGCAACACCCAGGCGGCGGTGATGATGGTGGCCGAGCGCGGCGCCGAGATGATCCTGGAGGATGCCGCCGCCGCGTGAGGGCGGGTCGGCCCGCATGGGCCGGCCGCCTCGCGCTTTCAACCGTGCCGGCTGCGGTGCAGGGTCAGCTTGCCGATGCGGTCCCAGTCCCAGGCGATGCCCAGGCCGGGCGCGTCTGATGGAATGGCGCGGCCGTTCTCGATGCGCATGCCGTGTTCGGTCACCATGTCCAGCTGCGGGATGTATTCCAGCCAGCGGCTGTTGGGCACCGCGCAGCACAGCGCCACGTGGATCTCCATCAGGAAGTGCGGGCACACCGGCACGTTGTAGGCCTCGGCCATGTGCGCCACCTTGAGCCACGGCGTGATGCCGCCGATGCGGCCCACGTCCACCTGGACGATGGAGCAGGCTTCGCTCTGCAGGTAGTCCTTGAACTGCGACAGGCTGTAGAGCGATTCGCCCACGGCGACGGGCAGGGTGGTGGACTGGCTCAGCCGGCGATGGGCCTGCACGTCGTCGGCGTGGATGGGCTCCTCGAACCAGGCCAGGTCCAGCGGCTCGAAGCAGCGCGCGCGGCGGATCGCCTCGGGCAACGAGAAACCCTGGTTGGCGTCGGTCATGATGTCCCAGTCCGCGCCGACGGCGGCGCGCACCGCGGACAGCCGCGCCACGTCCTCGGCCACGTGCGGCCGGCCGACTTTGATCTTGGCGCCGCCGAAGCCGGCCTCGCGCGCCTTGAGGGCCTCTTCCACCAGTTGCGAGGGCGGCAGGTGCAGCCAGCCGCCCTCGGTGGTGTAGAGCGGGATGTCCGCCTTGGCGCCGCCCGCCAGCCGGTGCAGCGGCAGCCCGGCGCGGCGCGCGCGCAGGTCCCACAACGCGGTGTCGATGGCGGCCAGCGCGATCGAGGTCAGCGCGCCGACGGTGGTGGCGTGGACGCGGTACATCAGGTCGCGCCAGAGCTGTTCGATGTCGTCGGCCTCGCGCCCCAGGAGCAGCGGCGCCAGGTGGTCGTCCAGCAGCCGGATCACGGACGAGCCGCCGGTGCCGATGGTGTAGCTGTAGCCGGTGCCGGTGACGCCGTCGGCGTCGGTGATGCGCACGATCGGCGTTTCCTGGCGCTCGAAGCTCTGCACGGCGTCGGTGCGCCGGACCTTGGGCTGCAGGTCGACCTGCAGGATCTCGACGGAAGCGATGCGGGCCATGGGGTCTCCTGGATCAGCCGCCGGCCTTGCCGACTTCCTGCGGCAGGTCGACGCCGTGGAACTGCTTGTAGATGGTGTTGAGCTCGCCGCTCTTGAGATTGGCGCGCACCCAGCCGTCCAGCTTGTCCTTGAGCGCCGGTTCGTTCTTGCGCAGGCCGATGGCCAGCATGTTCAGGCGCATCACGAACTTCGATTCCATCTGCTTGGCCGGCGCTTTTTCGTTGATGGTGCGCAGCAGGGCGGGCGCGGTGGCGAAGATGTCGGCCTGGCCGCTGACCACCGCGGTGATCGAGGTGGCGTCGTCGTCGAAGCGGATGATCTGCGCGTCCTTGGGGGCGATCCGGGTCAGCTCGGTGTCGTTGGTGGTGCCGCGGGTGGCGATGACCTTCTTGTTGGACAGGTCGGCCGCGCTGGTCAGCTTCATGTCCCTGGGCGCGCCGACCACCGCCAGGATGGCGGCATAAGGCGTGGAGAAGTCGATGACCTTCTGGCGCTCGGGCGTGACCGACATGCTGGAGATGACGATGTCGGCCTTGCCGGTCTGCAGGAACGGCACGCGGTTGGCGCCGGTGGTGGGCACGATCTCCAGCGTCACGCCCAGGCCCTTGGCCAGCAGGCGCGCGGTCTCGACGTCGGAGCCGGTGGGGTTGAGCGCGGCGTCCTTCATGCCGTAGGGCGGCACGCCCAGGTCGATGGCCACGCGCAGCTTGCCGGCCTTCATGATGTCGTCGAGCTGGTCGGCGTGGGCGGCGCCGGACACGGCCAGGCCGCCGATCAGGGCCAGGCCGGCGAAAGCGGCGCGCAGCCGCGGCGGAAATACGGACTTGTTCATGCGGGTTGTCTCCATTGTCGTTGTCATCGGGCAGGGGGCGGGGCCGGCGGCCCTACAGTCCGCTGCCCAGGAACTGCCGCAGTTCCGGCGTGGCGGGGGCCGACAGCATGCTGGCCGGCCCCTGCTCCCAGACCTGTCCCTGGTGCATGAAGATGACCTTGTCGGCCACTTCGCGCGCGAACGCCATCTCGTGCGTGACCAGGATCATGGTCATGCCGTCGGCGGCGAGGTTTTCCATCACCTTGAGCACTTCGCCGGTCAGTTCCGGGTCGAGCGCCGAGGTCACTTCGTCGAACAGCATCACCTTGGGCTGCATCGCCAGCGAGCGGGCGATGGCCACGCGCTGCTGCTGGCCGCCCGACAGCTGCTCGGGATAGGCGTCGGCCTTGTCGGCCAGGCCGACGTGCGCCAGCGCCTGCATCGCCTGTTCGCGCGCCTGGGCTGGCTTGACGCCCTTGACCGAGCGCGGCGCCAGCGTGATGTTCTGCAGCGCCGTCATGTGCGGGAACAGGTTGTAGCTCTGGAACACGATGCCGACGTCCTTGCGCAGCGCGCGCAGGTCCAGCCCGTCGCTGTCGTGCAGCGCGTGGCCGCAGACGCGGATGGTGCCGGCGTCGGTGGTCTCGAGCCGGTCCATGCAGCGCAGCGCGGTGCTTTTGCCCGAGCCGCTCTTGCCGATGATGGCCGCGACCTCGCCGCGGTTGACGGAAAACGACACGCCGCGCAGCACGTGGGTGCCGCCGAAGCGCTTGTGGACCTGGTCCAGTTCAACGACGGGATGCATTGAGTCTCCTTTCCAAGGAACGGCTCCAGCGCGACAGCGGGTAGCACATGAGGAAGTACAGGACGGCGGCGCAGCCGAAATAGACGAAGGGCTGGAAGGTCGAGTTGTTGAGGATCTTGGCGTTGTAGGCCAGCTCCGGATAGCCGATCACCAGCGAGGCGATCGAGGTGTTCTTGATGATCTGGACCAGGAAGCCGACGGTGGGCGGGGTGGCGATGCGCAGCGCCTGCGGCAGCACCACCTTGGCCATGCGCTGCAGCCGCGACAGGCCCAGGCATTCGGCCGCTTCCCACTGGTTCTTCGGCACCGCCTGGATGCAGCCGCGCCAGATCTCGCCCAGGAAGGCGCTGGAGTAGATCGTCATGGCCAGGCCGGCCGCCGCCAGCGCCGACAGCTCGCCCAGGCCGAACAGGCTGGGGCCGAAGAAGCACAGGCCCATCAGCACCAGCAGCGGCGTGCCCTGGATCACCTGGATGTAGCCGGCGGCGGCCGCGCGCAGGGCGCGGCGCGGCGAGACGCGGGCCAGCGCCAGCAGCAGGCCGGCCAGGCCGCCGCCGGCGAAGGTCCAGGCCGACAGCTTGACGGTGCCCCAGGCGCCTTCCACCAGATACCAGGCGTGTTGTTCGGGAATGAAGAAAGCCATGGCGCGTCCCCTACAGCGGCGTGCCGAGCTTGCGCCGGCGCGGGAACACGACCTGGGCCAGCAGCCAGAACCCCAACCGCATCAGCCACGACAGCGCCAGGTACACGCCCCACAGCACGATGAAGACCTCGAAGTTGCGGTAGGTGTCCGACTGGATGCGGTTGGCCACGCCCAGCAGTTCCTCGGCGCCCACCGCCGACATGATGCTGGAGGCCAGCATCAGCAGCACGAACTGGCTGGTCAGCGACGGATAGACCCGTTCGACCGCGGGACGCAGCACCACGTGCCAGAACACCTGCAGCCGCGACAGCGCCAGGCATTCGCCGGCCTCGAGCTGGTCCTTGGGGATGGATTCGATGCCGGCTCGCACGATCTCGCAGGTGTAGGCGCCGATGTTGATCACCAGCGCCAGCACCGCGCCCGCCATGATCGGCATGGTGAGGCCGGCGCTGGACAGGCCGAAGATGAGGAAATAGGCCTGGATCAGCAGCGGCGTGTTGCGGATCAGTTCCACATAGCCGCCGGCCACGGCGCGCAGCCAGCCCAGGCGGCTGTTGCGCGCCAGCGCGCACAGCGTGCCGAGGATGAAGCCCAGCACGGTGGCGCAGAACGACAGCTTGACCGTGACCCACGCGCCCTGCGCGAGCAGGGGCCACTGTTCAAGCACCGAGGCGAAATCAAACGTGTAGTTCACCGTCTCGCTCCCTGGGGCCGCGTCAGGCGGCGCGGCTCAATGGCAGGCAGGACGGGCCGATCGGCTCGAACGCCTTGTAGGTGAGGATGAATTCGCGGTGGCCCAGGTCCTCGGATTTGCTGGGCGCGCCGTTGGCGACCGCGCGGACCTGGGCGTGGATCTCCTCGGCCACCTCCTGCAGCGAGCCGCGGCCCTCCAGGATGCGGCCGGCGTCCACGTCCATGTCCTCGCCCAGGGCGCGGTAGGTGTCGGGGTTGGCGCAGACCTTGATGACCGGGGAGACCGCGGAGCCCACCACCGAGCCGCGCCCGGTGGTGAACAGGATCACGTGCGAGCCGCAGGCGATCAGTTCGACGATCTCGGCGTTGTCGCTGATGTTGGGAAAGCCGAAGCGCGGTTCGCCGTCGGGCACCACGTCCAGCAGGTACAGGCCGCCGAAGGGCGGCACGTCGCCCGGCTTGATGATGCCGTCGATGGGCGAGGCGCCGCTCTTGGCGTAGGCGCCGAGCGATTTTTCCTCGATGGTCGAGAGACCGCCGTCGGCGTTGCCGGGCGCGAAGCTGCCGTGGCCCATGATGCTGTAGTAGCGCGCCGCCTTGTTGACGCAGGCCACGATCTCCTCGCCCAGCTCGGGCGTGGCGGCGCGGCGCCGCATGTGGAATTCGCAGCCGACCAGTTCGCCGGTCTCTTCGAAGATACAGGTGGCGTCCTGCGCGATCAGCATGTCGAAGGCGCGGCCCACCGCCGGGTTGGCGGTGATGCCGCTGGTGCCGTCCGAGCCGCCGCAGATGGTGCCGATCACCAGTTCGTCGATGCCCATGGGCACGCGCTGCTGTTGCGCCAGGTCCCGGGCGGTGGCGCGCACCCAGGCGCGGCCCTCGGCCACGGTGCTGCGGGTGCCGCCGCGCTGCTGGATGGTGAGGGTCTGGACCGGGCGGCCGGAGTCGGCGATGGCCGCTTCCAGCTTGCGCTTGTTCATGCTTTCACAGCCCAGCGACACCAGCAGCGCGGCGCCGACGTTGGGGTGGGTGGCGATGGCCGTCATCATGCGTTCGGCATAGGCGTTGGGGTAGCAGCCGGGAAAACCCACCAGGTGCACCTGCACGTCGCCGGCCAGGTCGCGGAAATCCAGCGCGATCTCGCGCGCCACGTGATGGGCGCATTCGACCAGGTAGGCGACGACGACCACGTTGCGGATGCCTTTGCGGCCGTCGGCGCGCGGATAGCCCTGCAGGGGCTGGGACAGATCGGTCATGGCGGAAACCTCAGTGCCGGTCGGTGAAGGCGCGGCCTTCTTCCAACGTGTAGGTGGGGGTGTAGTCGCTGTCGAGGTTGTGGGTGTGGATGTGGTCCCCGGCCGCGACGGCGGCGGTCAGGCTGCCGATGATGGCGCCGTACTTCAGGATCTTTTCGCCGGCCGGCATGGCGTGGCGCGCCAGCTTGTGGCCCAGGCCCAGCGGCGCGGCGATGACGGCGCTGCCGTCTTCGAGCTGCACGCGGGCGCCGGCGGGCAGGGCGTGGCGCACGATCAGGCAGTTGTCTTCGGGGGAAATCAGCAGGAGCTGAGGGTCCAGGGTGGCTTGTCTCGTCATGATTTTTTGTGTGTTGATGTTTTGCATATAAAAGCAAGTTTCATATTCGTGGTCAACACACGTTTGCCCTTGGGTGAGGAAAAAGGGGTTGAAATTCGGGTAATTACTGAGTTTTTCGGCATGTCGTCGGCTTGCGGCGCGCCATAAATCCCGTATATTTGTTTTTATGAATGAAATTTAATTTTCATAAGGCAAATGAAGGCGGCCATCCGGCCGGCACTCCAGGCCTATCCACCCACGGGAAGAGACATGACCCTACGTTTGCAGGACAAGCGGGCGCTGGTCACGGCGGCCGGCAACGGCATCGGCCGCGCCAGCGCCCTGGCCATGGCGCGCGAGGGCGCCCAGGTCTGGGCCACCGACATCAATGAGGCCGCGCTGGCCGACCTGGCGAAGGAGGCCCGCGCGGCCGGCCTGGACGGATTGCGCACCCGCGTGCTGAACGTGCGCGATGGCGCCGCCGTGGCCGACTGCGCGCGCGAGACCGGCGCGGTCGACGTGCTGTTCAATTGCGCCGGCTTCGTCCACGCGGGCTCGGTGCTGGACTGCGACGAGGCCGACTGGGACTTCAGCATGGACCTGAACGTCAAGACCATGTACCGCACCCTCCGCGCCTACCTGCCGGCGATGCTGGAACGCGGCGGCTCGATCATCAACATGGCTTCGGCCGCCTCCAGCGTGAAGGGCGTGCCCAACCGCTTCGTCTATGGCGCCTCCAAGGCCGCCGTGATCGGCCTGACCAAGGCGGTGGCGGCCGACTTCGTGGCGCGCGGCATCCGCTGCAACGCCATCTGCCCCGGCACGGTCGAATCGCCCTCGCTGCGCGAACGCATCGCCGCCCAGGCGCGGCTGCAGGGCAACGACGAGGCCGCGGTGCGCGCCGCCTTCGTGGCGCGCCAGCCGATCGGCCGCGTCGGCCGGGTCGAGGAGGTCGCGGCGCTGGTGGTCTACCTGGCCAGCGACGAATCCGGCTTCACCACCGGTACCATCCAGGTTATCGACGGCGGCTGGTCCAACTGAGCCGCCGTCCCGCTTTGTTCCCTTTCAAGGATTCCGCATGAAACTCGTACGCTACGGCCAGCCCGGCCAGGAAAAACCCGGCCTGATCGACGCCCAGGGCGCGCTGCGCGACCTGTCGGGCGTGGTCGCCGACATCGACACCGCCGCCATCGCCCCGGCGATGCTGGCCAGATTGGCCAAACTCGACCCCGCCGGCCTGCCGCGCGTGGACGGCGCGGTGCGCTACGGCTGCCCGGTCAACGGCGTCGGCAAGATCGTCTGCGTCGGCCTGAACTACGCCGACCACGCCGCCGAGTCCGGCCTGCCGGTGCCCGCCGAGCCGGTCCTGTTCCTCAAGCCCAGCTCGTCGCTGAGCGGCCCGAACGACCCGGTGATCATCCCGCGCGGCTCGGTCAAGACCGACTGGGAAGTGGAGCTGGGCGTGGTCATCGGCAAGAAGGCCTCGTACGTGGAAGAAAGCGAGGCCATGGACTACGTGGCCGGCTACACCGTGGTCAACGACGTGTCCGAGCGCGAGTACCAGATCGAGCGCGGCGGCCAGTGGGACAAGGGCAAGGGCTGCGACACCTTCGCGCCGGTCGGCCCGTGGCTGGTGACGCGCGACGAGATCGCCGATCCGCAGGACCTGGACATGTGGCTGGAAGTGAACGGCCACCGCTTCCAGAACGGCAGCACCCGCACCATGGTGTTCGGCGTGAAGACGCTGGTCAGCTACATCAGCCGCTTCATGTCGCTGATGCCGGGCGATATCATCAGCACCGGCACGCCGCCGGGCGTGGGCCTGGGCCAGAAGCCGCCGGTCTACCTGAAGGCGGGCGACGAGATGCGCCTGGGCATCGCCGGACTGGGCGAGCAGCGCCAGGCCCTGCAGGCCTGGGTCCGCGCCGAATAAAATCGGGTTCCACTCCTTTGCCGCCGCCATGACCGCATCCAAGATTCCCGTTCCCGATCCCGCCACGCCCGAGGCCGACGCCGCGGACTCGCCGGGCGCGCAACGCTACGCCGCGCCCGCCCTGGAAAAGGGGCTGGACATCCTGGAGGCGCTGGCGGCCAGCCCGGCCGGCTACACGCTGGCCGAGCTGGCGCAGAAGATCGGCCGCAGCGTCAGCGAGATCTTCCGCATGGCGGTGACGCTGCAGCGACGCGGCTTCGTGCAGGTCGACGACAACGATCGCTACACGCTGACGCTGAAGATGTTCGAGCTGGCGCACCGTCAGCAGCCGCTGAAATCGCTGGTGAGCGTGGCGCTGCCGCTGCTGCGCGAACTGGCCAACCGCGCGCGCCAGTCTTGCCACCTGGCGGTCTACCAGGCCGGCCGGGTGGTGGTGATCGCGCAGGTCGACAGCCCCGAGCGCTGGTCGTTCGGCCTGAAGGTCGGCGTGATGATGGGGCTGACGGACACGTCCTCGGGCCACGTGCTGCTGGCGTTCCGCGACGAGGTCGAGCGCACCCGCATGCTGGCCGCCCACATCAAGGTGGAAGGCGAGCTGGAGTCCGACCCGGGCGAACTGTTCCCGATCCTGGCGGACGTGCGCAAGAATGGCTGCGCCTGCATGGCCAGCCGCCAGATCCGCGGCATCACCAACGTCGCCTACCCGGTGATGGGCGTGGGCAACCACGTCATCGCCGCGATCAACGTGCCGCACATCGAGCGCATCGACCGCAAGGAATCGCCCAGCATCGCCCAGGTGCAGGAGATCGTCGGCAACGTCGCCCAGCGGCTGTCGACCCTGATGGGCTACAGCGGCTACCTGCCGGAACAGACCTAGGGGGCGGTGGCGGCTGACTACAGCGCCCGCACCGGCACGCACAACTCGCACACGAAACGCCCGCTGGCAGGATCCTGGTCGGCGGGGCGGAAGCGTTCGAACAGCGGCCGCTCGTCGCATTGCAGGCCGCTGCCCGGCAGCCATTCGCGGCACAGCGTCATCCAGGCGTCGGCGATGCGCGCGGGCGGCGCATTGAACACGGCGGCGGCGTAGCGGCCGCCGGGCAAGGTCGTGACCAGCGCCTGGCCGCCTGCCTGGAAGCCGTCCGGCACGGCGACGCAGGCATCGTAGCGGCACCGGGCCGGCGCGGTGATGGCCGGATCGTCGTGGCCGACGCCGAAGCACTCGGCGTTGTCCAGGCCGTGCGACAGCATCCAGGGCTTGACCACGCCGCGCCAGAACTCGCCGATGGCAGGGCCGTAGGGGCCGATCTTGCGCAGGTAGGCGACGCGGGTCGCGGGCAGGTCGATGAGGCGGACTTCCATGGCGGGCTCGCTGAAGAAAACGGAGCCGTCATGGTCGCGGGATTGCCCGTCCGGCGCCTGACCGGGCTTGCGCTCGGCCTGATCAGGATTGCTGTCCGCGCCACGCCGGCGCAGGCGGCGCTCCTGGATGTCGGCCAGGCGGCGGGCGTCGGCGCCGGCGCGCCAGGCCGTGGGGGTGCAGCCGAACTTCTGCTTGAAGGCGCGCGCGAACGCTTCGCCGGAGCCGAAGCCGGTGGCCAGGGCGATGTCGAGCACGGCGTCGGCCGGACGGCAGCACAGCAGGAAGGCGCCGTACTCCAGGCGCCGGCGGCGTGCGTAGTCGCCCAGCGTCTCGCCCATCCAGGCGGCGAACACGCGGTGGAAATGGAAGCGCGAGAAGTTGGCCACGTCCGCCAGCTGCGCCAGGTCCAGCGGCGTATCCAGGTGGCGGTCGATGTGGTCCAGCACCCGGTTCATGCGGCGCGCGTATTCGGCGCGGTGCAGCGGGGCGGCGGTATCGGGCGGGAGGTCGGAAGCGGGTGGGTTCAAGGCCGGGGCGCGACGAACGGAACGGTGACCGGCCGATGCGGCCGGGCGCCCGGGGGCGGACGCCTGGCGGCACTATAGAAGATCGCGCCGCCGGCTGCACGGCGTGGCTGCTTCATGCAGCCGCCTCATGTGGCCAGCCTCAAGCGGCCTGGATCGGGATCACCGCATGCACCGAGCGGCCGCGTGCATCGATCGCCACCGTCACCGGCATGTCGCGCACCTCGAATTCGTAGATCGCCTCCATGCCCAGGTCCGCGAAGGCGACCACGCGCGCCGCGCGCACCGCCTGCGACACCAGGTAGGCGGCGCCGCCCACCGCGCTCAGGTAGGCGCCGCCGTGGGTCTGGATCGCCTGCACCGCCAGCGGCCCGCGCTCGGCCTTGCCGATGGTCACCAGCAGGCCGCTGTCGGCCAGCAGGCGCGGCATGAACTTGTCCATGCGGGCCGCGGTGGTGGGGCCGGCCGGGCCGACCGCTTCGCCGGCCACCGGATCGACCGGGCCGACGTAGTACAGCGCGCGCCCTTGCAGCGGCACCGGCAGCGGTTCGCCCCGCGCCAGCAATTCGTCCATGCGCTTGTGCGCGGCGTCGCGGCCAGTCAGCAGCCTGCCGGACAGCAGCAGCGTTTCGCCCACCTTCCACGATGCCACCTCGGCGCGTGTCAGGGCGTCCAGGTCGACGCGCCGGCCGGCGCTGGCGGGCAGGGCGTCCGGAATGCCGTCCCACGTCGCGGGGTCCGGTTGCGGCCATTGCGCCGGCCCGCTGTCGGGCATGGTGAACGTCACGAAGCGGGTGGCGGCGCAGTTGGGCAGCAGCGCCACCGGCAGCAGCGCCGCGTGCGAGGCGGCGGTCGCGACCTTGACGTCGAGCACCGTGGTGTCGCCGCCCAGGCCCTGGGCGCCGATGCGCAGCGCGTTGACACGCTGGTGGACCTCGATCCGCAAGCGCTCGGCCGGATCGCCAGCGCCGCGCGCCAGCAGCTCGGGCATGTCGATCGGCGTGAAGAGGGCGCGCTTGGCCAGCGCCATGGCCTGTTCCGGCGAGCCGCCCACGCCCAGCCCCAGCACGCCCGGCGGACACCAGCCGGCGCCCATGCCCGGCAGCTGCGCCACCACCCAGTCGGCCACCGAGTCGCTGGGATTGAGCATGGCGTAGCGCGCCTTGACGTCGCCGCCGCCGCCCTTGGCGACCACGGTCAGCTCCAGCCCGTCGCCTTCCACCAGTTCCACGTGCAGCACGGCGGGCGTGTTGTCGCGGGTGTTGCGGCGCAGCCCCAGCGGGTCGCGCACCATCGAGGCGCGCAGCGGATTGGCGGCACAGCCATAGGCGCGCGCCACGGCCCGGTCGGCCAGGGCCTGCAGGGTGGGCGTGGGGCCGGGGCCATCGGCGCGGATGCGCGCGTCCATGCCGAGCCGGGCATAGACATGCGCCACGCCGGTGTCCTGGCAGACCGGACGCCGCGCCCGCGCGCTCATCTTGCTGTTGACCAGCAATTGCAGCAGCGCGTGGCGCGCGGCCGGCGCGGTTTCGCGGTCGTGGGCGGCCTTCAGCGCCCGCACGAAATCGGGCGGATGCGTGTGGCTGACCGCCTGCAGGGCCTGGGCGATGCTGGTCTCGATATCGGAAGCGAGCAGGACGCGCATGACGTGGCGGGCCTATTGCAGCGTGATGCCGGCCTGCTTGATGACGCCGGCCCAGCGCTTGCCTTCGTCGGCGGTGAACTGCTGGAAGGCGGCGGGCGCGTACTGGCCCTCGGGCAGCAACTGGATGCCCTGTTCCACCATCTTGCCGGTGAAGTCATTGTCGGCCAGCGCCTTCTGCCAGGCGCGGTACATCGTCTGCACCACCGCGTCCGGCGTGCCCCTGGGCGCGTACAGGCCGTACCAGGTGGACACCTGGAAGCCCGGCAGCGCCTGCGCGCCCATCGGCGCCACATCGGGGAACTGCGGCATGGCGGTGGCCGAGGTCAGCCCCAGCGCGCGCACCTTGCCGCCGCGGGTCTGCGGCAGCGCGGTGTTGGTCTGGTCGAACATGGCGTCGACCTGATTGCCCATCAGGTCGTTCAGCGCCGGCCCGGCGCCCTTGTAGGCGATGGGCGTGATCTCCATGCCGGCCTGGCTGGCGAACATGGCGGCCACCAGGTGCGAGGTCGAGCCGACCCCGGCGTTACTGAAGTTGAGCTTGCCCGGATGCTGCTTGCCGAAGGCGATCAGTTCGGACACCGACTTGTACGGCGAGCTTTCGCCCACCAGCAGCACCAGCGGCGTGTCGGGGAAGCGGAACACCGCCTGGAAGTCCTTGGTGGGGTCGTACGGCAGCCGCTGGTACAGCGACGGCGCGGCGGCCATGTAGCCGATGTGGCCCACCAGGAAGGTGTAGCCGTCGGGCGTCGACTTGGCCGCCTTGGCCGCGCCGATGGTGCCGCCCGCGCCGCCCACGTTCTCGATCAGGATGGTCTGCTTGAGTTCCTGCGCGACGCGGTTGGCGATGTTGCGCGCCATCGCGTCGGTGGGGCCGCCGGCCGCGAACGGCACGATCCAGGTGATGGCGCGGTTGGGGTAGGTGTCCTGCGCGTGCGCGCCCGGGGTCAGGGCGAACGCCGCCGTGGCGGTGATCGCCGCCAGCCAGTTCTTCATGGTTTGTCTCCGTGGGTGTTTTTTTATCGCGGGAAAGCCAGCGCCGCGGTTCAGGCGGCGCCGGGGTTGAGATGCGCGCGCATGCGGTCCACCATCCGGGGCGCGGCCCCGAGGTAATGGGCCGGATCGCACAGCCGTTCGATCTGGTCCGCGCCGAGCCGCTGCGCGACCCGCGCGTCCTCGCGCAGCACGTCGGCCAGCCGGCGGCGCGACGTGGCCGCCGCGCGGCAGGCGTCGTAGACCACGTCATGCGCGGTCTGGCGGCCGATGTGCGGCGCCAGCCCCATCATCACGGCCTCGGCCACGATCAGGCCGCCGGACAGATCCAGGTTGCGCGCCATGCGCGCGGTGTCCACTTCCAGTCCGCCGAGCATGAAGCGGGCCTGGCGCAGCGAGCCGGCCGTCAGCACGAAGGCCTCGGGCACGGCCGACCATTCGATGTGCCAGGGGCCGGTGGCGCGCTCGAAGTCCTGCAGCATGGCGTCCAGCGCCAGCCCGGCGTGCTGGCGCACGGTCTTGGACGCCGCCCACATCAGCTCGCACGAGATCGGATTGCGCTTCTGCGGCATGGTGCTGGAGGCGCCACGGCCCTTCACGAACGGCTCGAACGCCTCGCCCAGCTCGTTGGTCATCATCAGCATGATGTCGACCGCGATCTTGCCCAGCGAACCGCACACCAGCGCCAGGAACTGCACCGTTTCGGCCAGGCCGTCGCGCGCCACGTGCCAGGTCACCGGCGCGGCGCCCAATCCCAGTTCGTCCATCAGGGCGCCATGCACCGCCAGGCCCTGTTCGCCGAGCGAGGCCAGCGTGCCGGCCGCGCCGCCGAATTGCCCGATCAGCACCCGCGGCCGCAGTTGCGCCAGGCGTTCGCGATGGCGCCGCAGCATCAGCAGCCAGACGGCCGCCTTGTAGCCGAACGTGATCGGCAGGGCGTGCTGCAGGTGGGTGCGGCCCGCCATGGGGGTGTCACGGTATTCGCGCGCCAGGTTGTCGAGGATGGCGTCCAGCGCCGCCAGGTCGGCGTCCACCAGTTCCAGCGCCTCGCGCACCTGCAGCACGGTGGCGGTGTCCATGATGTCCTGCGTGGTCGCGCCCCAGTGCAGGTATTCGCCCTCCGGGCCGCATTGGCGCGACAGCTGGTGCACCAGCGGCAGGATCGGATAGCCGACGATCTCGGTTTCCTCGCGCAGCAGCGCCATGTCGAGGGCGGCGGCGTCGGCGCGGGCCTCGATGGCGCGGGCGGCCTCGGCCGGGATCACGCCCAGCCGGCCCTGCACCCGCGCCAGCGCGACTTCGGTTTCCACATAGCGCCGCACGGTGGCGGCGTCGTCGAACACGGCCCGCATCGCGGCGGTGCCGAACATGTCTTTGAACAGGGTGGATTCGAGGACCGAGACTGGCATAAATGTACGCTCTTAAAAAGTTGTACGTACATTTAAGCAGGGCCGTCGGCGGGCGTCAATGCCGGGGAATACCCGCGCCCGGGCAGCAGATAGAATGGAGCCTGTCGCAAACACCCCCGGTTCCATGTCCATCTCGCTGTACACCCGCATCTCCGAAGAACTGGCACGACGGATCGCCGGCGGCGTGTATGCCGTGGGGGCCGTGCTGCCGTCCGAGAATGCCCTGGCCGAAGAGTTCGACGCCAGCCGCCACACCCTGCGGGCGGCATTGCGCCAGTTGCAGGACCTGGGGTTGATCGCGCGCCGGCGCGGCAGCGGCACCGTGGTCACGGCGGCCCGGCCCAAGGCCGGTTTCAGCCAGTCGCTGCGGTCGCTGGAAGACCTGGTGCAACTGGCCGCGCGCACGCCGCGCACCATCCTGCAGGTGCAGGAAATCGTGGCCGACCTGGAGCTGGCCGCGCGCCTGGGCGTCGGGCCCGGCACGCGCTGGCTGCGCTTCGCCTCCACCCGCGGCACGCCGGGGCAGCCGCCGGTGGTGTGGACCGAGCTGTACGTGGATGCCCACTACAAGGGCGTGCGCAAGCTGGCGCGCCAGCATCCCGACCGGCTGGTGTCGGAATTGATCGAGGAACACTACGGCCGCCGCATCGCCTCGGTCGAGCAGACCATCTCGGCCTGCGCCATGCCGGCCGCGGTGGCGGGTGAATTGCAGGTGACGCCCGAGTCGCCCGGCCTGTTGATCCTGCGCCACTACAAGGACCAGGCCGGACAGATCGTGGAAGCGTCGTGCTCGTACCATCCGGCCGGGCGCTACGAGTTTTCGACGACGCTGATCCGCGAGCACTGAGCCGGTTGATCCCGGCGCCGCCGCGCCTACACCGCGTACACCACCCGATGCGCTTCGGTCGGCAACGGCAGATCCCAGCGGTGCAGCATGCCCAGCAGGGTCTTGTTCGGCAGCGACGTGTCGCGCCGGGCGTTGCGCCGCAGCAGCTCGGCGCGCGGCTGCTCCAGGTACACCAGCTCGACCTCGGCGTGGTAGGCGTACAGCAGATCCAGCGTTTTCTTGCGCATCAGCGGGCTGAGGTTGGTGGCGTTCCACACGAACGGCCGGCGCTCGCGCAGCAGCGCCTTGGCCTGGTCGATCGCCAGGTGCGCCACCTTGCCCTCGTTCTTGCCGTGCGCCAGGCCGAGCGCTTCGCGCGCATCGTCGAACGACACCACCGGCAGGTCGGGGTGATGCGCCGCCACCCAGCTGTTCTTGCCGCTGGCCGGCAGGCCCGCCATCACGATGACGCGCGAGCCGGGCTCCTGGAACAGGGCGTAGTCCGGATGGACGTCGGCGCCACGGAAATAGCTGACGGCGGTGTGCGCATCGGCGAAGCGCCGCGGCTGGCCGTAGCAGTCTTCCTCGCGGGCGGCCTCGCGGAACAGCGCGATGTTGTCCAGCACCTGTTGCTGGTCGCGGCAGATGCGGCCGCGCATGTCGGCCTCGGCCAGCATCGCCAGCAGCGGAATGCTCAGTTGCCACGACAGCTCGCGCACGATGAATTCCACCGATTTGCCGCGGCGCGAGCCGGACAAGGCGAAGAACGGCACCTGGTGCACGGCGATCAGGCGGCAGACCGCCTCGCGCACGGCGAAGGGCACGCCCGCGTCCCACAGCGCGATGCGCGCGTCGATGGCGCCCCGGGCGGAATGGCCCGGTTGCGAAATCGCGCCGCTGACGGGGTCGATCACCGTGGTGGCGTGCTTGGCGATGTCGTGCAGCAGCGCCGCCAGGAACACGATCTCCTGGTCGGCGCGCGACGCGGCCTGGTAGTCGGGCAGCGCCAGCAGCGCCTCGACCACCATGCGGGTATGGGTCCAGACGTCGCCTTCGCCGTGGTAGCGCGGGTCCTGCGGCGTGGTCTTGGCCAGCGCCAGCGCTGGAAACGCCGCCAGGCAGGCCGCAAAGTCCGGCGCCTGGCCGGCGGCGGGCGCCAGGGCCCGCAGATGTTCGTAATTCATGATGCCTCCTTGTCGCCGCGCAGCGTGTCCCAATCCACCCGCGGACGCGGGGCGTACAGGTCGACGCCGGGCGCGAGCTGGTTGGGGACGTAGGGCTGCTCGGAATGGTGCTTGTCGGCCGCCAGGATGGCCTGGACGAAGTCGGCGCGCACCCACTTGTAGCGGCCCAGCGTTCTGCCGTCGGCCTCCACCTTGAGATACAGGCCTTCCGACAGATCCGACTTGTCGCATTGCTTCCAGGCCAGCGCCAGGTCCAGGCCCTCGCGCCGCACGGTGGCCTCGAACGCGTCGCGCCATCGCGCCGTCTTGGCCAGCGAGGGCCGCAGCAGGGCCTTCAGGTCGGCCAGGCGCGCGGGCGCCAGGCCTTCGTACAGCACCGGCACCGACAGCACCGGGCCGCCGGCCAGCAGCGCGCGCCGCGCCGCCGTGGACAGGAAGGCGCCGGTGCGGCGGTCGAGCACGTCGAACTCGAAGAAGTGGTGCGGCAGCGCGTCGTAGAACACCGAGTGCTTCTTCGACAGCGTTTCGCCGTACATCACGTAGCGGTCTTCGAGCCGTTGCAGCAGCCAGCCGGCGTGGGCCTGGGCCCAGGCCTTGATGAAATTGAATTGGCGTTCGCGCCCGCCGCCCACCAGGTAGTGGCCGCGCGATTGCAGCAGCAGGTGGCCCGCGGGGCTGAAACTGATGCCGGTGTTGGCGCCATCCAGTTTCTCTTCCACCACCAGGTGCAGGCCGCGCAGGTCGCGGTAGGGCACGTGGTCGTGGCCGTGGTCGCCCTCCTGCAGCCGCGAGCCTTCCAGGTGCGGGGTACGGGGGTAGCGGAACAGTTCAAGGGATTGCGCACAGGCGCGGAAATCCGGCGTCATGGGTCTTCTCCAGGGAAAGTGGGGAAGCCGACGACACGGTCTTGCGCAGGGAGGGAAGCGGGGGGATGTGTTGCGCTTTCCGGAACCGCGCCTGCCACGCGTTGCGCTCAAGACCGGGAAGGTCGAGCCACGGGAATGGGCAGGCAGACCGCGATTACCGGAAGGTAGTCGTCGGCGTTAGGCGAATTGACGAATGGCAGACACGTTGGCACCCGGAAGAAAAGGGGTTGTCGAAAAGCAAGGGCGCATCCTAAGGCAGCGATGATGACGCTGTCAACGCCGTGTCCGCCGGGTGTTGCCCGGCGGACACGCGGCCGTCACAGCCGCGTCACCTGCAGCACCGCGTCGGCGAAGGCCTCGGGCGCTTCCTGCGGCAGATTGTGGCCGATGCCGCCGGTGACGTCGACGTGGCGGTACTTGCCGCTGAACTGGCCGGCGTAGGCGGCGGGCGCGGGGTGCGGCGCGCCGTTGGCGTCGCTTTCCAGCGTGATGGTCGGCACCGCGATCTTCGGCGCCACGGCCAGGCGCCGCTCCAGCTCGTCGTAGCGCGCTTCGCCCTGGGCCAGGCCCAGGCGCCAGCGGTAGTTGTGGATGACGATGGCGACGTGGTCGGGATTGGCGAACGCGCGGGCGCTGCGCGCATAGGTGGCGTCGTCGAAGCGCCATTGCGGCGAGGCCAGCTGCCAGATCAGCTTGTTGAAGGCGTCGACGTTGGCGGCGTAGCCGGCCGCGCCGCGTTCTGTGGCGAAGTAGAACTGGTACCACCACTGGAACTCGGCCTGCGGCGGCAGCGGCTTGCGGTTGCCTTCCTGGCTGCCGATCAGGTAGCCGCTGACCGACACCAGCGCCTGGCAGCGTTCGGGCCAGAGCGCGGCCATGATGTTGGCGGTGCGCGCGCCCCAGTCGAAGCCGGCGATCACGGCCTTGCCGATCTTCAGGGCGTCCATCAGCGCGATGATGTCGACCGCCACCACCGCCTGTTCGCCATTGCGCGCGGTGTCGGCCGACAGGAAGCGGGTCGAGCCGTAGCCGCGCAGGTACGGCACGATGACGCGGTAGCCGGCGGCGGTCAGGCGCGGCACGACGTCGATGAAGCTGTGGATGTCGTAGGGCCAGCCGTGCAGCAGGATCGCGACCGGGCCGTTGGCCGGGCCGGCGTCGACGTAGCCGATATCCAGGTCGCCGGCGCGGATCTGGCGCAGGCCGCTGAAGGTGGCGGCGCCGCCGGCGCGAGGGGCGGTGGGCGCGGCGCCCTGGGCGCGTGCGCTGGCGCCCAGGCCCAGGTTCAAGAGGCTGGCGCCGGCCAGGGCCGAGGTGGTGCCGAGCAGGCGGCGGCGTTGGGTATCGATGGGGTCCGGCATGGCGGGTCTCCGAGAAAGGGAAGTGACAGGTTGTGGAGCCGTTGTAGCCAGGCGCGCGGACCCGGGGGTGTCGCAATGTACGGCGCGGGCGGGCGGATACATTGAGACTTGAATCTCGACCGCGCGATGCCTGTTGTGCAATCGGCGCGGACTTGGCATGATCCGCGCCATGGCTACGGACCCGACCTCCCGCATCACGCGCCCGCGCGCCCGCCGCCCGGGCCGCGCCGCCTGGCGGCTGGCCTTGGGGCTGGCCGCGCTGGCGGCCGCCGCCTATGCGGCCACCGCCGTGATGGAGATCCCGCCGCCGCACACGCTGTGGCAGCTGGAAGTGTCGGCGCCGTCGCGCCGCGGCGACCTGTTGCCGGCGCGGGTCGTGCCGGCCTCGGCCACGCCGTCCGTGCTGGCGGCCAGCGCCTGGCCGCCGCCCGCCACGGTGCCGTGGAAGGGCGCCGAAATCCCGTTCGAGCAGTTCCTGCAACGCACCGCCACCAACGCGCTGGTGGTGCTGCGCGACGGCCAGCTGGAATACGAGTGGTATCGGCCGGGCGTGCGCGCCACCGACACGCAGTCGTCATGGTCGATGGCCAAGTCGGTGGTGTCGCTGCTGGTGGGCCAGGCGATCGCGCGCGGCGAGCTGCGCGAGGACGACCGCCTGACCGCGCTGCTGCCCGAACTGGCGGGCGCGGGCGACTACGACCGCGTCACGCTCGGGCATCTGCTGGACATGGCCTCGGGCATCGACGTGTCGGAGAACTACCGGGCCTACTGGCCCTTCGCCGGCGCCGCGCGCATGTACCTGACGCGCGACCTGGCCGGCTTTGCGCGCGACCACCGGCGCATGCATTTCACGCCGGGCAGCGACGGCGACTACCGCAGCATCGACACCCAGTTGCTGGGCATGGCGCTGACGCGGGCGACCGGCAAGCCGTTGGCCGACCTGCTCGCCGAGCGGCTCTGGGGGCCGATGGGCGCGGAGTCCGCCGCCACCTGGAACGTGGACCGGCCCGGCGGCATCGAGAAGGCCTTCTGCTGCCTGAACGCCACGGCGCGCGACTTCGCCCGGGTCGGGCAGCGCGTGCTGGAGGCCGGGCAGGGCGGCGGCCTGGTGCCGGCCGCCTGGGTGGCGCGCATCGCGCGTCCCGCGCCGCATCCGGTCGACGGCTGGGGCTACGCCGCGCAATGGTGGCAGCTGGACCCCGCAGGCGGGCCGGACTTCGCGGCCGTGGGCATCCATGGCCAGTACCTGTACGTCCATCCTGGCCGGCGCGTGGTGATCGTCAAGCTCAGCGACTACGGCGAGAACCAGGACGAGCGGGAAACCTACGCGGTCCTGCGGGCGATCGCCGATCGTTGAGCCGGCGCCGTGCCGGGGGCGGGGGGCCTGGCACGATCACTGCCTGCCCCGCCGGCGCGTGACGCCGGCTACAGCAGACCCGAGGTCAGCGCCTTGAGCGTGGCGGCCGCGCGGGTCGAGCATTCCAGCTTGCGGAACACGCTTTCGACATGGGTGCGCACCGTGCTGGGGCTGATGTTCAGGGCGCGCGCCGCTTCCTTGTTGCTGGCCCCCAGGCTGATCTGCCGCAGCACCTCGAGTTCGCGTTGCGACAGCGGCGAGACGGCGCGGCGCGGGGCGGCGGTCTCGCCGCCCGCCGCGGCGATGGCGGCCTCGGCCACGTCGGCGTCGTAGCGGCCGGCGGCGGCCTCCCGGCGCAGTTGCCGCGCCGCGTCCGCCAGCGCAAGCGCGGGACGCCAGGGGCGGTCCTCGAGCAGCGCCTGCAAGGTCACGCAGGCGGCCAGCACGCGCTGGGGCAAGCCCAGGGCCGCGCCCGCCGCGCCGCGGAAATAGCCGCTGCCGTCCAGCCGTTCGTAGGCATACGAGGCCAGTTCGGCGGCCTCGCTCAGGCCCTTGATCTGGCGCGCCGCGCGCGCGGTCCAGTAGGGCATCAGGCGCACCTGCTCCCATTGGTCCGGCGACAGCTTGCCGGCGGTGTTCCACAGGCGGTTCGGCAGCGCGGCGCGGCCGATGCCGTGGACCAGCGCGGCGGCCTGCAAGCGCGCCTGCGTCGCCGCGTCCAGGTCGAGCCGCGCGGCGGTGGCCACCGCCAGCGCCGCCACCCGGCGCGAATAGCCGGCCAGCCAGGGCAGCTTGAGTTCGGCCACGTCGGCCAGCAGCGTCAGCGCGGCGGGCGCGCCGGGGCGGCCGCCGGCCAGGTTCCAGTCGGCGCCGTCGGGCGGATCGGCGTCGATCCGGTCGAGCCAGGCCGGGCCGTGGCGCACGGCCAGCGCGGCGACGTCGGCGGGATACTTGGCGCCGGCCTGCTGGCGCAGGAAGTCCAGCGCGCTGTCGCGGCCATGGGCGCGACTGAGGATCTCCAGGTCGCTGGCGGCGTTGACGATGAACGCCAGCGGCGAGACGGCGTCGCCGCCCAGCGCCTGCGGCATGCCCTTGCCGTCGTGGCGCTCGAAGGCGTGGCGTAGCCCGGCCACCACCGCGTCGGGCATGCCCAGGCTGACGGCGACGTCGCCGGAGATCTCGCAATGGATCAGCGCCAGCGGCACGATCAGCGACTGCGTGCGTGCATCCAGCGGTGGCAGGGTGTGCGCCATCATGGCCTCGCGCGAGGCGATGTCGTCGCCCAGCAGTTCGGCGAAGCCGCCGGCGTTGGCGGTGCAGCCGGACCAGCGCAGCAGCGCCACCGCGCGGGCGTGGTCCTGGCCAGCCGCGTCCAGGCCTTGCGCCGCGGCCAGCAGTCCCGCCAGGCAGGCGGTGCGGCGCGAATGGTCGGTGGCGCGGCCCATGCTGAGGTCGCCGATGAAGGCCATGGCCAGCACGGCGTCGGTCAGTTCAATGGCGCTATCGGCGATCATGGGGCCAGGCGGGGCGATGAATGGGCGGCAACAGGAGAGGGCGGGAAGGCGGGGACCGGCGCATCGGTCAATCATCCGATACCGCGCGACCGGCGGGAAAACGACACTGGCGTCAACCAAGCGCCACGTCGGCGTTTGATCCCGAAAAAGGAATCTCCATGAAGCGCCATATTATCGCAGCCTCCCTCCTGGTCGCCGGCCTGTTCGCCGCGCCCGTCTCGCAATCGTTCGCCGCCGAGCCGGCCGCCGCGCGGCCGTCCGTCGTCATCGTGCACGGCGCCTTCGCCGACGGCTCGGACTGGGCCAAGGTGGTCGCCCTGCTGCAGGCCAAGGGCGTGCAGGTGCAGGCGGTGCAGAACCCGCTCGAATCGCTGGCCGGCGACGTGGCCGCGGCCAACCGCGCCATCGACAACCAGCCCGGCAAGGTGGTGCTGGTCGGCCATTCGTGGGGCGGCACGGTGATCACCGAGGCCGGCAACCATCCCAAGGTCGCCAGCCTGGTGTACGTGGCCGCGTTCGCGCCCGACGCCGGCCAGTCGGTGGCGACGCTGACCGAAGGCACGCCCAAGGCGCCGGGCTCGGACAGCATCGGCGCCGACAGCCACGGCTGGCTGAGCCTGTCGGCCGCCGGCCTGGCGCGCGATTTCGCGCAGGACGTGCCGGCCGCGCAGGCCAGGGTGATGGCGGCCACGCAGGGTCCCATCAAGGCCAGCGCCTTTGGCGAACCGGTGTCGACCGCCGCGTGGAAAACCAAGCCGTCGTGGTTCGTGGTCAGCAACCATGACCGCATGATCCTGCCGGCGCTGCAGCACCAGATGGCCAAGCGCATCGGCGCCAAGGTCACCGACCTGCAGACCAGCCACGTGCCGCAGCAATCGCAGCCGGAAGCGGTGGCGCGGGTGATCCTGGACGCGGTGGCCAGCGTGAAGTGAGGGCTGTGACCGCCCGGTGACGTGACATCGGGCGGTCACGCATGAACGCCGCGCGTCCGTCGGGACGCGCGGCGTTTCAGCATCCGGACGCCAGTTGTTCGAGCGGCGCGAGCCGCAGCACGTAGAGCGTGCCGCGGCGGCTGGCGATGATGCCTTCGCGGCGCCACTTGGAGAAGATGCGGCTGAGGGTCTCGGCCCGCATGCCGAGCTTGACGGCGATCTGCGAGTGGCTGAGCGGCAGCGCCAGTGGCTGGTCGGCCTGTGGCTTGCCGGCGCGCAGCACGTATTCGGCCAGCCGTTCCTCGGCCGAGCTGGAGGTGAGCCAGTCGATCTGGTCGGTGTGGTGGCGCACCAGGTTGGCGGCGTGCGTCATGACGCGGCAGGCGAAGCGGGCGTCGTCCAGGCACAGCTGCCGGAAGGCGTCGGCCTGCAGCAGGCAGCCGTTGCCGTCGGTGCGGGCGCGCACGCTGTGCAGGTGGCGCGGCGAGGTCTCGAACAGCGTCAGCGCCGACAGCCAGCCGCCCGGCCCGACGTGGCCGAAGACCTTGTCGCCGCCGTCGGCGGTGTAGCGCAGGCCCTGCACCGACCCTTCGCAGACCAGCAGGCACGAGGTCGCGGCCTGGCCTTCCGAGAACAGCGTGTCGCCGGCCTCGAACCGCAGCCAGCGGCTGCGTTCCGCCAGCGTGGCCAGCGCCGCGTCGCCGACGCCGTCGAACCAGGGATGGCGGCGCAGGGCGGCCGTCAGGAGGGACTTTGACGAATTGACAATAGTCATTTGAGGGAGCGGCCCCGCCGCTTAGAATTAAATAAGATTGATTCTTATTTGTAATGGTACCACCGCGCCAGCCGGCGCCGTCCGTTCCCCTCATTTCCCATGGCTATCCGATTCCTGCGCAGTGCCGCGTTCGCGGCGCTGGTCCTGTTGCCGCCCGCCGTCCTGCCGGCCCCCACCGCCTTCACCGACATGCTGGGCAACCCGGTGCCGCTGGCTGCGCCCGCGCGCCGCGTGGTCACGCTGCCGATGCCCGCGGGTTCGCTGCTGATTTCGCTGGACGGCGGCGCGCAGCATCTGGCCGGCATGCACCCCAACGCCCATGAACTGATGAAGGACGGCCTGCTGGCGCGCATGTTCCCGGCCCTCGCCGCCGTCCGGACGGACATCACGCGTTCGGGCTTCGCGCCCAACGTCGAGACGCTGCTGCAGATCCAGCCGGACCTGGTGTGGCAGTGGGGGCACATGGGCGACGACCTGATCGCGCCGCTGCGCAACGCCGGCCTGCCGGTGGCGGCGCTGCTGTATGGCGACGAGGCGCGCAGCCGCGAATGGATCCGGTTGATGGGCCGGTCGCTGGGGCAGGAGGCGCGCGCCGCGGCGCAGCTGGCGTGGCGCGACCAGGTGCGGGCGGACATCGCCAAGGTGACCGACGGCCTGCGGCCCGACCAGCGTCCGGGCGTGCTGTACCTGGCGCGCTACGCGCCGCAGCTGCGCGCCTCGGGCGCGGGCACCAGCTTCGACGATGACATCCGCCTGGCCGGCGGCCGCAATGTGGCGGCGGCGATCGGCAGCGGGCAGACGATCAACATCGAACAGCTCATGGCGTGGGCGCCGGACGTGATCCTGCTGAACAACTTCGAGCCCGGGCTGACGCCGGCCATGCTGTATCAAGACCCCCTGTTCGCCGACATTCCGGCGGTGCGCAACCATCGCGTCTACAAGATCCCGGCCGGCGGCTACCTGTGGGATCCGCCCAGCCAGGAGTCGCCGCTGTACTGGCAGTGGCTGAGCCAGCTGCTGCACCCGGACCGCTTCGACTGGCCGCTGCGCGAGCACATCGCGCAGGCCTACACGCAGCTGTATGGCCACACGCCCGATGCGGCGGATATCGACACCGTGCTGCACGCGCGGCAGAACCTGGGAGCCGCCGGCTATGACCGCCTGCGCTGAATCCGTGCCGCTCGAGGCGGGCGTGGCGCGCCGCCGCCTGGCCTGGCCGTGGCTGTTGATGGCGCTGGCGTTGCCGGCGTCGATGCTGGCGGCGCTGTGCGTGGGCCGCTACCCGCTGCCGCTGGCGCATGTGTCCAGCGTGCTGGCGGGGCTGGCGCTGCCCGACGGCCTGGCCGACTGGCTGCCGGCCGTCAGCGGCGCCGAACAGCGCGTGGTGCTGCAGGTGCGGCTGCCGCGGGTGCTGCTGTCGGTGCTGGCCGGTTCCAGCCTGGCGCTGTGCGGCGCGGCGCTGCAGGGTGCGTTCCGCAATCCGCTGGTGGGGCCGCAGATCCTTGGCATCTCGTCCGGCGCGGCGTTCGGCGGCTGCGCCGCGATCCTGCTGTTCTCGTCGCTGTGGGCGACGCTGGGGCTGGCCTTCGCCGGCGGCCTGCTGGCGGTGGCCATCGTCTATCTGCTGGGACGCACGCAGGGCCGCACCACCATCCTGATGCTGGTGCTGGCGGGCGTGGTCACCAGCGCTTTCTTCTCCGCGCTGATCTCGCTGGCCACGTACTTCGCGGACCCCAACGACAGCCTGCCGGCGATCGTGTTCTGGCTGATGGGCAGCTTCGCCACGGCCTCGTACGTCAAGCTGGCCGCGGCCGCGCTGCCGATCGCGGCGGGCATGGGCCTGCTGTATGCGCTGCGGTTCCGCATCAACGTGCTGTCGCTGGGCGATGAGCAGGCCAGCGCCATGGGCATCGCGGTCGAGCCGCTGCGCTGGCTGCTGCTGGGCTGCGCCACGCTGGTGGTGTCGGCCAGCGTGGCGGTGTCCGGCACGGTGGGCTGGGTCGGGCTGGTGGTGCCGCACATCGCGCGCATGCTGGTCGGCCCGGATCACCGCGCGCTGCTGCCGGCCAGCGCGCTCATCGGCGGCACCTACATGGTGTGGGTCGATACGGTGGCGCGCAGCGCCACCAGCGCCGAGATTCCGCTGGGCGTGATCACCGCGCTGATCGGCGCGCCGCTGTTCGCCTGGCTGCTGCGCCGCACGCAGGGCGGGGGAGCGCACCATGCTTGAGCTCGATCGCCTGGCGGTGCAGGCGGGCGGCCGCCGCCTGCTGTCGGACCTGTCGCTGCGCGTGCGCGGCGGCGAGATCCTGGCGGTGCTGGGACCGAACGGCCGCGGCAAGACCTCGCTGCTCAAGACCCTGCTGGGCCTGCGGGCGCCGGCCGCCGGCGCGGTGCGCCTGCAAGGCCACGCCGCCTACGTGCCGCAGCGCACCGACGCGCTGTTCGCCTACGACGTGCTGGCGATGGTGACAATGGGCCGCGCCCGCCATCTGCGCTGGTATGCGTCGCCGGGCCCGCGCGACCGCGAGATCGCCCGCGACTGCCTGCGGGCGGTGGGGCTGGAGCCGTTGGCCGGGCGGCCGTTCCAGGCCTTGAGCGGCGGCCAGCAGCAACTGGTGTGCATCGCGCGGGCCATGGCCAGCGCCAGTTCCGTCATCGTGCTCGACGAACCGGGCGCGGCGCTGGACCTGCGCAACCAGGACATCATCCTGTCGCTCCTGCGCCGGCTGGCGCGCGAGCAAGGCCTGGCGGTGGTGTTCTCGACCCACCAGCCGCAGCACGCGCAGCACATCGCCGACCAGACCCTGCTGATGCACGACGACGCCTGCGAGGTCGGCCCGACCCCCTTGATGTGCACCGACGAGCGCCTGAGCCGCCTGTACCGCATGCCGGTGCGGGTGGCGTCGCTGGCGGGCGAGGCCGGCGAGGTGCGCGGCGTGATTCCTCTTTTCCGTTGATCCCTGATGACCTCCATCGTCTACCTGAACCACTGGAGCGGCAATGGCCCTGCCGCGCTCACTGGCGGCGAGCGGCCGCGCGCCGTGGCCGAACCGCTGTATGGCTTGGCGCGGCTCGACCTGGCGCGCGTGCGCGCCTTGCTGGTGCCCGCCAACGTCGACCAGCGCTATCTGCTAGGGCAACGCGACCGGCTTGAAGCCTGGCTGCTGGCCGGCGGCGCCATGGTGTTCAACGGCCACGTCGCCTATCCGTTCCTGCGCTGGCTGCGGCCGTTCGCGCCGGGGGCGGTGCGCGGCCTGGAGGGCCTGCGGGTGCATCGCGCCGCCGCGCATCCGGTGTTCGAGGGCGTCGATCCCGAACACCTGACCTTCCGGCGCGGCGTGGCGGGCTTCTACGCGCGGGGCGGCAACCCGCCGCCCGACGGCGCGCGGGTGCTGAACACCCTGGGCCCGGACGCCCTGCCGGTGGACTGGGTGCTCGCGCTGCCCGGCGGCGGCCGCCTGCTGACGCACAGCGGCAACGACCTGTGGATGTACGCGGGCAGCGCCGACAGCGCCGGGCGCATCGTGCCGCAGCTGTTCGATTGGCTGTGGGGAGACGCCGCATGACCGCCGCCATGACCTCGCGCACCCCCGTGATCGCGGCGCTGGACGCCGGCACGTATTACCACCACCGCACCTTCCATACGCCCGAACTGACGCCGTATCTCGACCGCTTCATCTACCTGCCCGAGCTGGACGCCGCCGCGCTGGCGGACTGCGACGCCCTGATCGTGTCGTGCCGGACCCATCCGGACCTGCTCGTGCCGCACCGCGCGCGCTTCGCCCGCTTCCTGGCCTCGGGCAGGACGCTGGTGGCGATGGGCGAGACCGGCTCGCACCGCTGGCTGGACGGCGTGCATTGGACCGATTGCGAAGTGAATTTCTGGTGGTGGAAGACCCCGGGCGCCGATTCGGGCCTGCGCCTGGCGCGGCCGGAACACCCGTTGTTTTCGCACCTGACGCTGGCCGATGCCACCTGGCACCAGCACGGCACCTTCACGCCGCCGCCGGGCGCGGTCTCGCTGATCGACAAGGCCGGCGCGGGCTCGGTGCTGTACGAGGACCGCCACAGCACGGCGGGGCGGCTGATCGTGACCTCGCTGGATCCGATGTACCACCACGGCAGCTATTTCATGCCCGCCGCGTCCCGTTTCCTGCGGGGCTTCCTGCCCTGGCTGAAAGCTTCCACTCCCGCCGCCTGAGGCGGCGCGGTCCGACCCCTTGGTCTTTTCTATCGCGTCCACGTATGTCACGTCCTTCCTCTCTCTCGCCCCTCGTCCGCGCCAGCCTGCTGACCGCCGCGGCCATTGGCGCGCCGGCGGCCGCCGCCGACGCGCCGCAACTTCCCGCCATCCAGGTCAGCGCCGAGCGTCCGGCCGATGACGGACGCCTGCGGCCCCTGGGCGCCACGCCCGCGCCCGCCACCATCGACCACGCGGTGACGCAGCCGGTCACGGTGATCGAGCGCCAGGACATCGAGCGCCTCAACACCGACAGCACCCTCGACCTGCTGGGCCGCGTGCCCAACGCCACCGTCAGCCGCAGCGGCGGCATCGCCGGCACTATCTTCCTGCGCGGGCTGAACACCAACGACATGCGGGTGCCGATGTTCATCGACGGCGACCGCTTCCGCGGCCGCAACACGCTGCAGTTCATGCTGATCAGCCCGACCGAGATCGAACAGGTCGAGGTGGTGCGCGGCCCGGATTCGTCGCGCTTCGGCAGCGACGGGCTGGGCGGCCTGATCAACTTCGTCACCAAGCGCGGCCATGGCAACCTGGAGCAGCCGTTCAGCCTGAACGGCGGCGAAGCCTCGGTCACGTACCGCAGCAACGGCCACGGCGTGCAGAGCAACGTGGCGGTGGAAGGCGCGGGCGATGGCTTCGACCTGCGCGTCTACGCCACCGGCCGCCGCGCCAGCAACTACGACAGCGCCACGGGCGAGGTGCCCAACAGCGACTTCCGCGGCGCGGGCGGCGGCATCGTGCTGGGCTACATGCCCGATGCCCGCCAGCGCATCGAGGCCAGCGCGCGCGTGGCCTACGTCAAGGACGGCGCCGCCGGCACCGTGCCGCCGTATCCCGCCGCCAGCAGCCGGCGCGACCCCAACCGCGTCAAGCAGGCCCGGCTGGCCTATACCGGCGAATTCGACGGCGCCATCAGCGCGCTCAAGGCCAGCGTCTACGTCAACGAGTTCGATACCTGGATGTCGGCGCGTAACCAGACCAACCCGGCGCGCCTGGTCGAGACCCGCAGCCATGTGATCGGCCCGGTGGTCTATGGCGGCAGCGTGGCCGCGACGGTGCCGTGGGCGCAGACCACCACCACCTTCGGCCTGGACTTCATGCACGAGCGCCGGCCCGGCTCGGAAAGCCGAAGCGACATCACTGTCTACCGGCCCAACGGCACCTCGACCACCACCAGCACGCCCTACGCCAAGACCGGCCCCAATCAGTACCAGACCAACGTCGGCGCCTTCCTGACGACGGAGTGGAAGCCCGCGCCCAAGTGGACCGTGACCGCCGGCGGCCGCTTCGACTGGTTCCGTTCCGACGTGGGCCTGGATGCGCTGCCGTCGCCCAACCTGCTGCCGGCCTTCCGCGCCGCGCAGGACAGCAAGCAGACCGCCACCACCGGCAGCCTGGGCCTGTCGTATCGCGCCACCGACGTGGTCGAACTGCTGGGCAGCGTCGGCACCTCGTTCCGCATGCCGTGGACGTCCGAGATGTTCAGCGCCGGCTACACCGGCACCAGCTACACCATTCCCAACCCCGAGCTGAAGCCCGAGCGCGGCACCACCGTCGAGGGCGGCACGCGCCTGCACTTCGATAGCGCCACGGTCGGCCTGACCGCTTTCCGCAGCGACTACCGCGACTTCCTGGAGAACGCCACCACGACCTACCTGGGCCTGCCCGCGACCCAGCGCCGCAACGTCGGCAAGGTGCGCATCCAGGGGGTGGAGACCGATTGGCGCTGGCAGCTGACGCGCACCGTCAACCTGTACGGCAACGCCAGCTATCTGCACGCCACCAACCGCAACACCGACCGGCCGCTGGCCTCCATCGCACCGCTCAGCGGCATCGTGGGCCTGCAGTATGTGGGCGCCAACGAGGCCTACGCGCTGAGCGGCGAGGTGCAGTGGGCCAAGGGCCAGAGCCGCTATGACGCCCGCACCGAATACCCGGCGGCCGGCTACGGCGTGGTCAACCTGTACGCGCAATTGCAGCTGGACCGCCTGGGCCTGCCGCAACTGGGCAATACCCAGGTGGTGCTGGGCGTGAACAACCTGTTCGACCGCGCCTACCGCACGGCCGCGACCTCGTCCAACGTGGCCTACGCCATGACCGACCTGAACCCGCTGCTGGAGCCGGGCCGCAGCTTCAGCCTGACGCTGCGCACGCGCTTCTGATAGCCCCCCGCTGGCCGGCCGCCTGGCGCGGCCGGCTTTTTTTCTTATGGAGACCTTCATGACCATTCCGACCATTCCCGCCGGCAGCGAGCTGCGCGTGCAGGGCGAGCAGGGCCCCCTGCGGATTCCGTTCGACGCCGTCATGGCCTATCACGGCCACGGCGCGCTCGCCATGCTGGCGCTGATCTTCCAGGGGCTGCGCGGCGCGCTGGCCCGGCTGGAAGAGGGCGGGGCGCCGGTGCCGCGCGGCGAACTGAGCGTGGTCAGCGGCCATCCCGGGCCGGGCGTGCGCGATGCCATCGAGTTCGCCACCCGCGCCGTCACCCGCGGCTGTTACCGGATCGACCTGTCGCTGCCCGAGGCGCGCTACAGCCAGGCCGCGGACAAGTCGTACAGCTTCTGGCTGGCGCGCGGCGAGCGGCGGGTGCAGGCGGTGCTGCGCGAAGGCGTGCTGCCGCCTGAGTTCTTCGCCCTGCTGGGCAACCCGGCGCCCGAGGCGCAGCGCGAACATGCGCGGCTGCGGGCGCGGATCGCGGAAACGGTGCTGGGGCAGGCGCCGGAGGCGTTGTTCGTGTTCAACCAGCTCGACCAGGCCGTTACGGCTCCTTGACGCGGATCCGGTCATTTATTTATTCAGGGAACTGAAAGGATTGGGCCCGGTCCATAGCCAACGGATTGGCCGCCGGCCAGTCCGCCCAACAGATCAAGGAACCCCTCATGTTCGGGATCGGAATCGCCCTGGCCATTCTTGGCGCCGTGTGCCTGCACGCGGCGATCG
>NZ_CYTU01000001.1:459358-465027 GCF_001299375.1 Achromobacter sp. 2789STDY5608621
ACGGTGTAGCTGGGGATCTTCAGCGAGTTGTCGGACGCGCCCGCGGCCGAGCTCTGGTAGCGCACGCCCGCGCCGGCGCCGAAGCCTTCCAGCGGCCCGGTGCGCCAGGTCCAGTCGGCCCACAGCGACGCCATCTGGCGCGGACGCGGGATGTCCACCGGCCACTTGCCCTGGGTCTCGTCGTTGGCCTTGGTGATCTTGACGTTCTGGAACACGTAGGCGCCGACGATGGACAGTTCCGGCGTGATCTTGCCGACCGCGCTCAGCTCGATGCCCTGCGAGCGTACCGCGCCGGTCTGCACGTAGCTGCTGTTGGTGGGGTCGTTCGGGTTGTTGGTGACGACGTCGGTCTGCTTGATCTGGTAGACCGCGGCGTTCAGCGTCAGGTTCTTGCCGTCGGGCTGCCAGCGCAGGCCGGCCTCGATCTGTTTGCCCTGGGTCGGCTTGGCCCAGCTGCCGTCGGCCAGGCGCGTGTTCGAGACCGGGTTGAACGAGGTCGAATAGCTGACGTAGGGCGACAGGCCATAGTCGCCCAGGTAGGTCAGGCCGACGCGGCCGGTGAAAGCCTGGTCCAGCTGCGAGGTGCGGGTGTCGGCCTCGCGGTCGTTCTGGCGGGTGCGGGCCCAGTCCTTGCGGCCGCCCAGCGTCAGCACCCAGCGGTCCCATTTGACCTGGTCCTGCGCGTACAGGCCGACCGTGTTCATGACGGTGTAGGTGTCGGTGCGCGGGTAGGCGTTGGGGCCGTAGAACAGCGATTTGTTGATCGGCGTGTAGACCGGGTTGTACAGGTTCAGCGACGGCGCCTGCGCCAGCCATTCGCTGTCGGTGGTCGACTGGCGGCTGTATTCCAGGCCGGTCAGCAGCGTGTGTTCGAGCGCGCCGGTGCGGAATTTGGCCTCGGCCTGGTTGTCGACGTCGAAGCGGCTGTAGTTGAACTGGAAGATGCCGGCGTAGCGCGTGATCGAGGCCATGGTCGGATCGCTGTCATCCAGGCCGCCGCCGTAGACCGAGCGGTTGTTCAGCTGCAGGTGCATCAGGCGGGTGTTCTGGCGCAGGGTCCAGACCGAATCCAGCTTGTGTTCCAGCGCGTAGCCGAGCGACCACTGCTTCTTGTGGTAGTAGTTGAAGTCCGGCTCGCCGGTGTAGAGATCGCGCGAGATGCGGCCGTTGGGGTTGGGCAGCACCGTGCCCTGGGCGGGCAGGAAGTTGCTGGTGACATCGCCCCAGTCTTCCAGGAAGGTGGCCGACAGCGTCAGGCTGGTGGCGGCGCTGGGCTGCCAGCGCAGCGACGGCGCCAGGACCACGCGCTGGTCCTTGTTGGGGCCGGTCTGGGCGTTGCCGTCGCGGCCCACGCCCAGGATGCGGTACGACAGCGTGCCGTCCTCGTTGAGGCTGTCGCCGAGGTCGAAACTGAGCTGCTTGCGGGCGTAGTTGCCGACCTGGGTCTCGATCTCGCGGATGCGCTCGCCGTTGGCCAGCTTGCTCTGCACGTCGACGATGGCGCCGGGGTCGCCCTGGCCGTACAGCACCGAGGTCGGGCCGCGCAGCACGGTGATGCTGTCGATCAGGTAGGGATCGACGCGCCAGCTGGCCAGGTTGAGCGTGTTGGGCACCTGCAGGCCGTCGACGTAGGCCGTGGGGGTGAAGCCGCGCAGGGCCGAGTACCAGTCGGAGCGGTTGTCCGAGCCATAGCTGGAGAAGCCGGGCACGTAGTGCAGCGCCTGGTTGATGTCGGTGGCGCCGGTCATCTCGACCTGCTGCGCGGTGACCACGTTGATGGTCTGCGGGATCTCGTTGAGCGCCGTGTCGGTCTTGGTGCCGGTGCGGCTGCGGCGCGCAACCAGGCCTTCGACGGCCTCGCCGCGCGCGTCGCCGTAGACCGACACGCTGGGCAGGGTGGCGGTGTCGCCGGCCGGCTGCTGCACCACCGCGGTGTTGCCGTTGATGCGCGCCACCAGGCCGGTGCCCGCCAGCAGCCGGTCCAGCGCCTGCTGCGGTGTCAGCGTGCCGCTGATGGCCGGCGCGCGGCGGTCCTGCACGGCTTCGGGCAGGTAGTAGACCTGCAGCCGGGTCTGGCGGCCCAGTTGCAGCAGCGCTTGCGCCAGCGATTGGGCCGGGATGTCGATCTTGACGGCGGCGGCCTGCGCGTGGACGGCGGACGGCGCGGCGCCCAGGGCGATGGCGAGGGCAAGGGTCAGGGTGCCGAGGGCGGCATGCAGCGGCGTGGCGCGGGGGCGCGGGAGGCGGGTGGGCCTGGCGGAAATCTGGGTCACGATGGCGCTCGATCGGGGCGGCGGTTTCCGCGAGGGAACCGGCCGGCGGGTTCATGCGGGGCGACAGCCTCCGCTTACCTGCTAAGAGCGGATCGGACACCGAACCCCGTAATGATTCTCAAATCAAAATAGAAACAAGATGTATCTTCGCCGGCGCGGCGCCGGGTCAACGGGCGACGAGGTCGCTGCCGCCGTCGGCGCGCGGCGCCACGCGCACCGGGATCAGGGCGGGCAGGGCGGTCAGGAAGCCGCGCGTGTCGTCGATGTCGAACACGCCGGCGATGCGGATGCCGCGCAGCGCGGCGGCGACCCGGATGGGCTGTTCGCGGTAGCGGTTGATCTCGTCCACCACCTGCGCCAGCGGCACGTTGTCGAAGACCGCCTTGCCCTGTTTCCAGGCGGTGAGCGCGGCCACGTTCACGCTTTCGACCTGCAGCGGGTCGCCCTGGCGCGCCAGGCTGACGCCCTGGCCGGCGGCCAGCAGCACCCGTTCGCGCTGCCACCAGGCGCCGGTGGCGACCTCGACCGAGCCGGATTCGACCGCCACCGCCAGCCGCTGGCGGTCATAGCGCACGTTGAAGCGCGTGCCGGTGACGCGCACGCGGCCCAGCTCGGTCTCGACGATGAAGGGCCGGGCCTTGTCCGGCGAGACCTCGAACAGGATTTCGCCGGCCTGCAGCGCCACATGGCGCTCGTCGCGGGTGTAGCGCACCTCGGCCTGGGTGGCGGTGTTGAGCGTCAGGACCGAGTCGTCCTGCAGCGCCACCCGGCGGCGTTCGCCGCGGCCGGTGGCGTAGCGCTGCTGGAACAGCGTTTCGGCCGGCCACCACAGCGGCCAGGCCAGGCCCGCGCCGGCGGCGGCGCAGGCGGTGGCGGCCAGGCCCCAGGCCAGCCGGCGGCGTTCGGGCGATACGGCGCGGGCCGGCGGCCGCCGCGCCAGCAGCGGGCGCAGGTCGTGGTCGGGCACGGCCTGGGTCAGGCCCCAGACCTGCAGCATCTCCTGGTAGGCGCGCTCGTGGGCGGCATCGGCCTGGCGCCACGCGTCGAACTGGCGCCGTTCGGCGGCCGTCATCAGGCCGCCGTGGTCGCGCGCGAACCAGTACGCCGCCGCGTCCAGCGGATCCCTGGGAGGCTTGGCGAGCTCAGTCATGGCGAATAGGCATGCAGGCGGGTGTGCAGGTGCCGCATGGTGCGGGTGAGGTATTTTTCGACGCTGCTGACCGACAGCCCCAGCTGCGCGGCGATTTCCGGCACGGTCCAGCCTTCCAGCCGGTGCCAGGCGAAGACCACGGCGCAGGGTTCGGGCAGTTCGTCCAGCGCCTGGCGCAGCGCGCGCGACAGTTGCGCGGTGCGGGCGCCGGCCTCGGGGCCGTCCTGCGCGGGGTGCTCGTCGTCGTCCAGGTCCTGCAGCGGGATGGCGGCCGTGCGCAGCTGCCTATGGTACTGGTTCGCCAGCCCGTGGTAGACGCTGCGGTGCAGATAGGCGCGCGGGTTGTGGATCGCCGAGACGTCGCCTTCGAGCATGTTGGCGATGGCGTCGTGGGCGGTGTCCTCGACATCGCCGCTGGCGTGTCCCTTGCGCTTCCATGTGCCCAGCAGCTCGCGATAGTAGGCGAGCCAACCGTGTTCGGCGGGGCGGGTCCGGCGCATGCGGGGGCAACGTGGAAGGGACGAAACCGCCGATTATTGCAAATAAGAATAATTCTTGTAAAGCCGGCCGGGGCGTGCGGGCTGCCGCCCCGGCCGGCGCCGCCGCTACAGCGCGCGGCTATGCTGACCAGCGCCCAGCGCGCCGCCGCGCTGGCGGGCGGCCTCGCGCTCCGGCGTGGGCAGGTAGATGGCGCACAGCAGGTTGGCGCCGGCGATGAGGGCGAACATCAGCGCCATCGGCTGCCAGGTCAGGCCGAAGGTGTGCGCCACCCACAGCCCCACCAGCGGCGTGGTGCCGCCGAAGATCGCGCCGCACAGCTGGAAGCTGAGCGAGATGCCGGTGTAGCGCATCTCCACCGGGAAGGCCAGCGGCAGGTAGGGCGCCAGCACCGCGTAGTAGGCGCCGATCAGGAAGATGGCGGTGAGGATGCCGATGGCGATGTTCTGGATGTCGCCGGTCAGGATCAGCATCATCATCGGCACGGCCCACAACGTCGACAGCGCGGTGACCCAGATCAGGAAGCGGCGCTCGCCGACCCGGGTGGCGATGTACGAGGCGATCGGGAAGCTGATCAGCTCGACCACGCCGGCCCAGGTCACCACGTCCAGGATCTGGCTGCGCGTGATCTTCAGGTAGGTGGTGGTGTAGGTGATCATCAGGGTGGTGACGAAGTAGAACCCGGAGATGCCCAGCAGGCACAGGCCGATGCCCAGCAGCAGCGCGCGCTTGCGTTCGCGCAGCACCAGGCGGATGGGGGCGGTGCTTTCCTTTTTCTTTTCCTTCAGGCGCGCTTCCAGTTCGGGGCTCTCGTTGACGCCGCGGCGGATGACGAAGGCCACCAGCACCAGCACGCCGCTGATGATGAAGGGCAGGCGCCAGCCCCATGACAGGAAGTCCTCTTTGGGCAGGTCCGACACCAGGCGGAACACGCCGGTGGCCAGGATCAGGCCGATGGGGCTGCCGTACTGCGGCGCCGAGGCCAGGAAGGTGCGCCACTTGGGCGGCGCGTGTTCGGCCGCGATCAGCACCGCGCCGCCCCATTCGCCGCCCACCGCGATGCCCTGCACCAGCCGCAGCGCGACCAGCAGCACCACGGCGGCCAGGCCGATGGAGTGATAGGAAGGCAGCAGCCCGATCAGCGTGGTGGCCACGCCCATCAGCAGCAGCGTGATGACCAGGCTCTGCTTGCGGCCGACGCGGTCGCCCAGGTGGCCGAACAGCACCGCGCCCACCGGTCGCGCGAAAAAGCCGATGGCGAAGGTGCCGAGCGAGGCCAGCGTGCCCATGAAGGGATCGTTGGTGGCGAAGAACACGTCACCGAACACCAGGGCGGCCGCCGTGGCGTAGCAGTAGAAGTCGTACCACTCGATCATGGTGCCGAAGAAAGCGGCGGCCGCCGCCCTGACCGGCTGTCTGCGGCCATTCTGGTCTTGCATGGAATTCCCCTTGTTTGTCGCGGCTTTCCACGTTGGCGCCGCATTCGATACGGCGTTGACGATAGCAACTACTGGCTATATCTTGTATAGCCACAATCCAATCAGAGATAGGTCCACTTCATGAAGGAAGTCCTGCTCGCCGACCTGCTGTCCGGCGCGCTCTCGCGCGAGTCGCCCGACCCGCTGCAAAAGCAGATCTACGACATCGTGCGGCGCGGCGTGCTGGACCACACGCTGGTGGCGGGACAGCGCCTGCCGTCGTCGCGCGTGCTGGCCTCGGAGCTGGGCATTTCACGCATCACGGTGACG
>NZ_CYTU01000001.1:465313-477818 GCF_001299375.1 Achromobacter sp. 2789STDY5608621
CGCCACCTGGGCAAGTCGAACCTGGCGCTGTCGGGCTACGCCAAGGACGGCGCGGGTTTCCTGCCGCTGCGCGAGGCCATCGCCAGCTACCTGCGGCTGGCGCGCGCGGTGGTGTGCGAGCCCGGGCAGGTCATCGTCACGGCGGGCACGCACCAGTCGGTCGACCTGTGCGCCCGCATGCTGACCGAGTGGGGCGACGCCGCGCTGGTGGAAAGCCCCTGCCACTGGGCCTTTCCGCCGGTGCTGGCGGCGGCCGGCGTGCGCGCGCATGCCGCCGTGGTCGATGACCAGGGCCTGGACCTGACGGCCAGCAAGCTGCCGCGCCGGGCGCGGCTATTGATCACCAGCCCGTCGCACCAATACCCGACCGGCGTGGTGATGCCGCTGGCGCGGCGCCTGGAGCTGCTGCAGGCGGCGCGGGCGCGCGGCCTGTGGGTGCTCGAGGACGACTACGACAGCGAGTTCCGCTACGACGGCGCGCCGATCCCGTCGCTGCAGGGCCTGGACGCCGACGGCCGGGTGATCTACATGGGCACCTTCAGCAAGACCATGTTCGCGGGCCTGCGCATGAGCTACATGGTGGTGCCGCCGCAGGTGGCCGAATCGTTCTCGCGCGCCTGCGCCAGCATCTATCGGCCGGGGCAGCTGCACCTGCAGGCGGCGCTGGCGGATTTCATGGCGGACGGCCATTTCTCGCACAACATCAAGCGCATGCGCACCGAGTACGCGGAGCGCCAGATCGTGCTGCGCGATGCAATCGCGGCGCGCGTCGGCGATGCGGTGCAGCTGTCGCAGGCGCGGGCGGGCCTGCATGTGTATGCGCGGCTCGATCGCAAGGTGTCGGTGCCGCGCCTGGCCGAGGCCGCCCGCGACGAGGGCATCGTGCTGGGGCAGCCGCATTACCTGCCCGACGCCGCCCGCGCCGCGCAGCCGGCGGTGGTGCTGGGCTATGGCGGTGTGCCGTGCGAGCGCATCGACGACGGGGTAGTGCGCTTTGCGCGGGCGCTGGGGCGGGTCGCCGAGGCCCGGCCGGCGCGCCGCGCCAGGGGCTGAAGCGACGGGGCGGCGCTTGGCGCGACGCACACCGCCGCACCCGCCTGTCGCCTACAGTTCCGCCAGCGTCTGGTCCGCCGCCGCCAGCAGCAGGTCGGCGTGTTCCCGCGCGAACGGCAGCTGCGGCCGTAGCTTGAGCACGTTGCCGTGCAGGCCGGTGGCGCTGAGCAGCACGCGGCGCTGGCGCATCAGGTTGACGAAGCGGTGCGTCTCTTCCTTGGCGGGCGTCTTCGCGGCGCGGTCCCGCACCAGTTCGACGCCGATGAAGAGACCGTCGCCGCGCACGTCGCCGATCAGCGCGTGGCGCTCGGCCAGCGCGCGGAAACCGTCGCGCAGGTATTGGCCGGTGCGGGCGGCGTTGGCCTGCAGGCCTTCGTCCTCGATCACCGAGAGCGTGGCCTGGGCCGCGGCGCAGGCCACCGGATTGCCGCCGAAGGTATTGAAGTAGCGCGCCTCGCGGCCGAAGCGTTCCAGGATGTCGGGGCGCGAGACCATCGCGGCGATGGGGTGGCCGTTGCCCATCGGCTTGCCCATGGTGACGATGTCCGGCACGAGATCGTGGCGCTGGAAGCCCCACATGCACGAGCCGGTGCGGGCGAAGCCGGCCTGCACTTCGTCGGCGATGAACAGGCCGCCGGCGTCGCGGATGGCCTGCACCGCCGGCGCCAGGAAGCCGGCCGGGTCGCTGTAGACGCCGTCGCTGGACAGGATCGTGTCCACCAGCAGCGCGGCAGGCTTGATGCCGTGGCGCCGCATGTCGTCGATGGCGGCCTGCACCTGCTGGCCGAACCATTGCCCGAGGGTGGCCGGGTCGTGGCGGTAGCTGTCGGGCGCGGCCACGGCGCGGGTGTCCACGCCCAGCGGCACGGCCTGGCCGAGCGACGGCGACACGGCGGCCACCGCGGCGGTGACGCCGTGGTACGCCAGCTGCGTGACGATGACGCCGGTGCCGCCAGTGTGGCTGCGCGCCACGCGCAGCGCGAGGTCGTTGGCCTCGCTGCCGGTGCAGGTGAAGATGACCTGCGACAGCGGCTGCGGGAACGTCGCCAGCAGGCGCTCGGCGTAGTCCAGCACGCCGTCGTGCAGGTAGCGGGTGTGGGTGTTCAGCACCGCCGCCTGCTCGGCGATGGCGCGCACCACGCGCGGATGGCTGTGGCCCACCGAGGCCACGTTGTTGTAGGCGTCCAGGTAGCGTTCGCCGTCGGCGCCGGTCAGCCACACGCCTTCGCCGCGCACGATGTGCAGCGGCTGGTCGTAGAACAGGCGGTAGGCCGGCCCCAGCACGCGCTGGCGGCGGGCGATCAGGTCGCGTTCGGCCTGCGGCAGCGCGTCGGCCGCGGCGGGGTCGAAGGCGTTGAGCATGGCTTGGTCTCGGCTCATACAAGAGTCTCCATGGGGGTCTGGCTGGCGGCCAGCAGGATGTCGCTGGCCTGCTGCCGGGGCAGGGCGTCCAGGCGCGCCAGGCCGGTCCAGGCCAGGCCGTTGTTGCGCAGGATGTACTGGCGGTTTTCGGGGTGCTGCTGCGCGCGCCAGCCGGTGATGGCCACCGTGATCAAGAGGCGCGTGGCGATCAGGTCGGGCAGCAGCGCGATTTCGGTCTCGGTCAATGGCAGCGTCTGGTGGTAGCTGGCCAGGCACTGGCGCAGGCCCACCGACAGCGGGTCGGGCGCGTCGTCGAGCAGATAGGCGGCGGCCACGGCCAGGTCCTGCGCCAGCGGCGCGCGCACCATGTCGCCGAAGTCGAGCAGCGCCGCGATCTGTTCGGGATCGTCGCGCGCGACCATCACGTTGTAGGGGTTGAGATCGTTGTGGATGACCTGGCGCCGCAACCCGCCCAGGCGCGGCCGCAGGTCATTGGCGAAGCGCTCGAGCTGGCGCTCGGCCAGCCGGCGGCGGTCCGCCTCGGGAATCTTCGGCAGCAGGTCGGCGATGCGGTCGGCGTGCTGCAGGTCCCACAGCAATTCGTGGTCGGCCATGGCGTGGTCGAAGCCGGCCAGGGCCAGGTCGAACTGCGCCAGGGCCCGGCCCAGCGCGCGGTACTGCGCCGGACTGCGCGCCACCTGGTGCAGCGGCACGCCATGCACGAAGGTCATCAGCCGCAGCGCGCGGCGCGCGCCGTCACCGGCGTCGTGCCAATGCACGTACTCGCCCTGCAGGCCGGCGATCAGGCGCGGCACCGGCGGCTCGCCGTCGGCCCGCATCAGGCGCAGCTGCGCCTGGGTGTGGAAGTCGGTGACCGCCGGGTCCTCGGCGGGGTGGGTGGCCTTGAGCACGTAGGCGCCGCCGGCGGCGTCGCGCAGCAGGAAGTTCTGGTCGCGTTCGCTCGACAGCAGCGTGGCCTGTGCCGCCAGGCCGTAATGGCGCAGCGCCAGGGTCTCGGCCTCGGGCAGGGACAGCTTGGGCGGCTCGGCCGCGAACAGCGCCTGGCCGGCGCTGGGGAGGTTGCCGCCGCTCATGCCTGACGCTCTTCCAGGCCGCACCACTCGGCGATGAACAGGGCGATGGTCTGGGTGACCTTGCGCACCGATTCCAGGTTGACCGCCTCGTCGTAACCGTGCGGCATGCGGCATTCCGGGCCGTAGACGATGGCCGGGGTGTCGGCGTACAGGCCGTAGAAGCGGGCGTCGGTGGCGGCCGACGTGGCGTATTCGCGCAGGGGTTCGCCGAACACCTGTTCGTGCGCGGCGCGCAGCGCGGCCTCGGCCTCGTCGGCGTTCTGCAGTTCGTAGCCCTCGGCCATGAAGCCGTGGTAGATCACTTTGGGCGGATGCTTGGCCAGGAACGGATCGCGCGCCGCGGCCTGGGCCACGAAGGCCTCGATCTCGGCGCGCGCGGCTTCCAGGCTCTGGCCCGGATAGACCGCCACGCGCATGTCGAAGGTGCACCAGGCCGGCACGCTGGACGGCCAGTCGCCGCCGGCGATCTTGCCGAGGTTGAAGCGGATGGGGTGAGGGTGGTCGCAGAAGTGGCGGTGGTCGCACTTGTTGGCGTTCCAGCGCGTCTCCAGCTCGTCCAGCGCCTGGATCAGGAAGATCGCCTTCTGGATGGCATTGGCGCCCGCGCCGGTGAAGGCGGCCGAGGCGTGCTGGGGGTCGCCTTCGACCTGCACCTGGAACCACATCGGCCCGACCTGGGCGCGCATCAGCATGGGCAGCAGCGGCTCCGGAATGAAGGCGGCGTCGGCGCGATAGCCGCGCGCCAGGCAGGCCAGGGCGCCGTTGCCGGTGCATTCCTCTTCCACCACCGATTGCAGGAACACGTCGCCGGCCGGCGCCAGGCCGATCGCGGCCAGCGCGTCCATGGCCGACAGGCAGGCGACCAGGCCGGATTTCATGTCGCCGGCGCCGCGGCCGTGCATCCAGCCGTCGACGATGGCGGGGTCGTACGGGTCGCGGCTCCATTGCGCCAGCGGGCCGACCGGCACCACGTCGATGTGGCCGTTCAGGATCAGCGAGCGGCCTTTCAGGCTGCGGGCGCGGTGCGCGCCGACCACGTTGTAGGCGTTGTCATAGGACACGGCCACCGGCGAAAAGCCCGGCAGGTGGCGGATGGCCTCGACGTCGATGCGCCAGCGATCCACGGCGTAGCCGCGTTCGGCGTAGCGCGCCGCCATGAAATCCTGCGCGGTGGCTTCTTCGCCGCGCTGCGACGGCAGGCGCACCAGTTGCGCGGTCAATTCGGTCTGGGCCGCGAAGCCCGCGTCCACGGCTTGGATGATGCGCTGGCGCAGCGCCGGGGTCAGTTCTGGCATGGATGTGCTCGAGGTTGACAGGGAACCCGGCCATGCTAGGGAAAATTGGATTGGTGAAAAATAGCCAATCCGGGTTATTTGATATAGCCACTTTGCGGTCCGCCGCGCGGGAGGCGGAAAACCCTAGCCCGCCAGCAGCGCCTGCAGCTTTTCCTTCAGCGAGGTGGCCCGTTCCGGCGCCCGCGCCAGCCCCGAGCGGACGAAGGACTGGGCGCGTTCCGTATCGCCCAGGTGCAGCGCGATGCGCGCCAGGTTGAGCGTCCTGGCGGGATGGATCTCGTCGGGATCGGTCTGCCGCAACAGCCGCTCGCAGCTGGCGGGGTAGGCGTCGTGGTCGGCGAAGAAGGCATGGCCCTGGCGCGCCCATTCGCTGACGATGAACGCGACGTTCTCCTCGGCGCTGGCCGCGTCGGGGCCATAGGCCCAGCCGAAGGCGGCGCCCGGCGGCGGCTCGATGCGCTCGCGGAACACGCAATGCGATTCCTCGATCTCGGCCGGCGGCACGAAGGCGCCGCCCTCGCAGGGCAGGAAGTCGTAATGCGCGCCCAGGTTCAGGTAGCAGGCCTTGCCGCCGCTGGCGCCCTGCACGTTGAAGACGTGCGCGATGGGGCCGCGGATGCGCCGCAGGGTCTGGCCCGAGCCCTCGAAGCCTTCGGCCTTGAGCGCGGGGTACAGATGCTTGGTCAGGAGCTTGAGAAACGCGGTCCGGGTCATGGCGGCCATTGCGGGACGGGGTATCGGGGCCACCATTGAACCGTGGGCGGGCGCCGCGTGTGCGGCAAATCGTGACTTGTGAAACCGAAGGTGGCGCGCCCGGGCATGCGGATTGCTGCGCGCCCGGCGCGGCCGGCGGATTGGCGCGGACGCCCGTCGGCGCGACAATAGGCCCGAGGCGGCAAACCCATACAGCGAACGGGGCGGCGGTCGGGCCCCGAAGGAGAGCGGCATCATGGCGACGCGAACCATCTGGAAAGGGGCGATTTCGTTCGGGCTGGTGCACATCCCGGTGGGCCTGCACACGGCCACGACCGAGTCGGGCGTGGACTTCGACTGGCTCGACAAGCGCTCGATGGATCCGGTCGGCTACAAGCGCATCAACAAGCGCACCGGCAAGGAAATCGACAAGGACAACATCGTCAAGGGCGTGGAATACGAGGACGGCCAGTACGTCATCATCTCCCCCGACGAGATCAGCGGCGCCTATCCGCGCACCACGCAGACCATCGAGATCCAGCAGTTCGTCGACGCCGGCGAGGTGCCGTTCGTGTACCTGGAGCGGCCGTACTACCTGGCGCCGATCGACAAGGGGCAGAAGGTCTACGCGCTGTTGCGCGACACGCTGGCCAAGAGCGGCAAGATCGGCATCGCCAAGGTGGTGATCCAGACCAAGCAGCACCTGGCCGCGCTGATCCCGGCGGGCGACGCGCTGGTGCTGAACCTGATGCGCTGGGGCGACGAGGTCAAGGCCGCCGACGACCTGGACCTGCCCAAGTCCGGCGCCAAGGCCACGTCGCCCAGCGCCAGCGAACTGAAGATGGCGCGCATGCTGGTGGACGACATGTCCGGCCATTGGGACCCGGAACAATACAAGGATGAATTCAAGGCCGCCGTCATGGACCTGGTGGCGCGCAAGGTCAAGGCGGGCAAGACCGAGACGGTGATCGAGCCGCGGGAGGAATCGCCCGCCTATGCCGATAACGTCATCGACCTGACCGAATTGCTGCAGCGCAGCCTGAAGGGGCGCGCGCCGGGCAAGGCGTCGAACGGCGGCGGGTCTCGGACGGCGGCCAGGAAGACCGCGAGGAAGGCGGCAACCAAGGCCGCAACCAAAGCCGCAACTAAAGCGACCAACAAGGCGACCACGAAGACGACCACGAAAACAGCGAACGGCAAGGCCAGCGCGTCGGGCAAAAGCCGCAAGGCGGCCTGACCATGGCCGACACCCTGACGAAATACCGCGCCAAGCGCGACTTCAAGGTGACGTCGGAACCGGCGGAAGGCGGTCAGGCCAATGATGCCGCGCGCGCCTTCGTGATCCAGAAGCACTGGGCCAGCCACCTGCATTACGACTTCCGGCTGGAACTGGACGGCGCGATGAAGAGCTGGGCCGTGCCCAAGGGGCCCAGTTTCGACCCGTCGGTCAAGCGCATGGCGGTGCAGGTCGAGGACCATCCCATCGCCTACAACCGCTTCGAGGGCGAGATACCGAAAGGCCAGTACGGCGCCGGCAAGGTCATCATCTGGGACCGGGGCACCTGGACGCCGGTGGGCGACCCGGCCGACGGCTACCGGCGCGGCCATCTCAAGTTCGACTTGCACGGGGTCAAGCTGCGCGGGCGCTGGGCGCTGATTCGCATGAAGGGGCGGGGATCCGAGAAGCAGCCGCCCTGGCTGCTGGTGAAGGACCGTGATGCCGCCGCCCGCGCCGAAAGCGAATTCAGCGTGGTCGATGAGCAGCCCGACAGCGTGGCGTCGACGCCGACTGCGCGGGCCCGCCGGGTGCCCGCGGCGGCGTCGGCGGCGTTGCCGGATCCGGCCGCCTCGCCGTCGCCCGAGGCGCGCGAACCGCGCTTGCCCGGCGTGGCGGCGGCCTTGCCCGACCGGCTCAAGCCGCAACTGGCCACGCTGGTCGAAGGCGTGCCGCGCCAGGCCGACCCGGATTGGCTCTACGAAATGAAGTTCGACGGTTACCGGCTGCTGGCGCGGCTGGACCACGGCGAGGTGCGCCTTTACACGCGCAACGGCCACGACTGGGCGCCGAAGCTGCCGCATCTGGTGGCGGCGCTGCGGCGCATGCCGTTGGAAACCGCGTGGCTGGATGGCGAGATCGTGATGCTGGCCGACAACGGCGCGCCCAGCTTCCAGGCCTTGCAGAACGCCTTCGACGGCGAACGCACCGGCGCCATCCTGTTCTATGCGTTCGACCTGCCTTATGTCACCGGCCGCGACCTGCGCGGCGAGCCGCTGCGCGTGCGCCGCGCGGTGCTGGCGCGGGTGATGGATGCCGCCGGCGGCGACCCGCTGCGTTTGAGCGACGCGTTCGACGCGGCGCCGGCCGACCTGGTGGCGTCGGCCTGCAGGATGGGGCTGGAGGGCATCATCGCCAAGCGCCTGTCCTCGCCGTATGTCTCGCGCCGCAGCGACAACTGGATCAAGCTCAAGTGCGCGCGGCGCCAGGAATTCGTCGTGGTCGGCTATACCGATCCGCAAGGCGCGCGGGTGGGGCTGGGGGCGTTGCTGCTGGCGTATCACGACGAGGCCGGCCAGCTGGTGTATGCGGGCAAGGTCGGCACCGGGTTCGATGACGCCGGCCTGGCCGCGCTGCGGGAACGGTTGCAAGCGCTGGAGACGCGCCAGGCCAGCGTCAAGGCCGGGGGCGGCGGGCGCGGCACGCATTGGGTGCGGCCTGAACTGGTGGCGGAAGTGTCGTTTGGCGAATGGACGGAATCGGGCCACGTGCGCCACCCCGTGTTCCGCGGGCTGCGCACCGACAAGCCGGCGCGGGCGATTACCAGGGAGGTGGCGATGACCGCTGGAAAGACCCCAGGCAAGGCGACCGCCAAGGCCGCGGCAAAGCCCCCACGCCAGGCCGCGAAGACCGCTACCGCCGCCGGCAAGCTGACCCACCCCGAACGCGTCATCGACCCGTCCACCGGTCTGACCAAGCTGGACCTGGCCCGCTACTACGGCCTGGTGGCGCCGATGCTGCTGCGCCATCTGAAGGACCGCCCGGTGTCGTTCCTGCGCGCGCCGGCCGGCATCGAGGGCGAATTCTTCTTCCAGAAGCACCTGGAGGCGCCGATGCCGGGCGTGAAGCCGCTGCCGCAGGCCCTGGATCCGGACCATCCGCTCCTGATGGAAGTGCCGACGCCACGGGCAATCATGTCGGCCGCGCAGATGAACGTGGTGGAGTTCCACACCTGGAACGCGGTCAAGCGCGCCATCGGCAAGCCCGACCGCATGGTGTTCGACCTGGATCCGGGCGAGGGCGTGACCTGGGACGCGGTGCGGCGCAGCGCGCAGTTGCTGCGCGTGCTGCTGACCGAGATCGGCCTGGCGGGCTGGCTCAAGACCAGCGGCGGCAAGGGACTGCACGTGGTGGTGCCGCTGCGCCGGCAGCATGATTGGGACACGGTCAAGGCGTTCTCGCAGGCCATCGTGCAACATCTGGCGCGCACCCTGCCGCAGGTGTTCGTGGCCAAGAGCGGGCCGAAGAACCGGGTCGGCCGGATCTTCGCCGACTACCTGCGCAACGGCTTCGGCGCCACCACGGTGGCGGCCTGGTCGGCGCGCGCGCGGCCGGGAATGGGGGTGTCGGTGCCGCTGGCGTGGGAGGAACTGGACGCGGTCCGGGCCAGCAATCAGTGGACCATCGCCAATATCCATGAACGCCTGGATGTGGGCGACACCCCGTGGGACGACTACGCGCCGCAGGCCATCGCCGGCGCCATGCGGGCGATGGACTTCAAACCCGGCGGATAGCCCGCGGACACGGCGGCGTCAGTCGTCGCCGGCCCCTGCCAGCGCGCCGGCTGCCCGCTCGCGCGTGCCGATGCGGAACACCTGCGCCACGATGCCCATGGCGACGATGACGCCGGCCAGGATCGAGGTGTAGACCACTTCGTTGCGGTAGGTGCCCTCGATCACCATGGTGACGAGCGCGGCGATGATGCAGACGATCACCGCGTACGTCAGCCACGGGAACAGCCACATCTTGAACTCCAGCCGCACGCCGCGGGCCTGCAGGCGCTGGCGCATGCGCAGTTGCGAGCAGGCGATCGCCAGATAGACGAACAGCGCGATGGTGCCGGTGGCCTGCATCAGCACGTCGTACACATCCATCTTCGAGGTCGCCATCATCCACACGGCGGCGAAGGCGAACAGGCTGGAGATGATGACGCCGACATAGGGCGTGCCGGTCTTGCGTCCGGTGATCTGCATCACGCGGTGGGCGTCGCCGCGCCGGGCCAGCGAATAGAGCATGCGCGAGGCGGTGTAGAGCGCCGAGTTGAAGCAGCTGCACACCGAGGTCAGCACGATGAAGTTGACGATCAGCTGCGCGTGCGGAATGCCCAGCGCGTCCAGCGCGACGTTGTAGGTGCCCTGGGTCGGCTCGGTCAGGCCCGGGGCGTTGTACGGCACCAGGCAGACCACGATGAAGATCGAGCCGACGTAGAACAGGCAGATGCGCCACACCACCGAGCGCGTGGTCCGGATGATCTCGCGGCCCGGGTCGGCCGATTCCGCGGCGGCGACGGTGACGATCTCGGCGCCGATGAAGGCGAACATCACGCCCAGCAGCGCCACCACCACGGACTTGGGACCGTTGGGCATGAAGCCCTGGCTGGTCAGGTGGCCCCAGCCGTTGGCCTCGCCCCATGGCCACAGGTGCGCCAGCGCCAGGCTGCCCATCACCAGGAACAGCACGATGGCCACGACCTTGATGAGCGCGAACCAGAATTCGAATTCGCCGTAGTTGCGCACGTTGAGGAAGTTGACGATCAATAGCGATACCGTCACCAGCAGCGCGTAGCCCCAGGCCGGCGCCATCGGGAACCAGCCGTGCAGGATCTGCCCGGCGACGTAGGCCTCCCAGCCCATCAGCAGGGCCCAGAAGTACCAGTAGAGCCAGCCGATGGTGAAGCCGGCCCAGCGGCCGATGGCGCGGTCGGCGTAGGTCGAGAACGAGCCGGTGTCCGGCTGCGCGACGGCCATTTCGCCCAGCATGCGCATGGCCAGGATGACCAGAATGCCGCCGCCGATATAGGCCAGGATGACGGCCGGGCCGGCCAGGGCGATCTGCTTGCCGGAACCCACGAACAGCGCGGCGCCGATGACGCCGGCGATGGACATCATCGTGAGATGGCGGGACTTCAGGCCGCCCTTGAGTTCGGTATTGGGGGTGTTCTCCAACTGCTTCTCCTCTCCAGATGCGCGGGGGCCATGGCGTGTTCGCCATCGGAATGGAAAAGAGGCATGTCCCCTGCCGGTTTATCGCTTTTTGGTCTTGAGGCTACGAGGATACGCGCGCGGCGGCGATCGTTGGCGCCTGTGCCATGTCCTGTTGCAAGTGCCAGGTTTTGTTGCCGGGGCCGCGGCCATGGATGCAAAAAATCGGACGAGCGGCCTTGCGCGGGGCCGCGCGTCAAGGGCGCGTGGTCAGCGCGCCAAGCCCGACAGGGAGAGATCGAAATCGAACGGCAGCCGTTCCGTCTTGCCGGGACCCAGTACCTCCAACCGGGCGATCCGGCCTTGGAAGAAGGCCGCCAGTTGTGTCCCGCCGGCGGCGCCGGTCAGGCCGATGCGGCCGACCTCGCGCAGCAGTCCGCCTGATGCGTCGGTGGCGTTCAGGATCGGGTTCTGGCCGGCATACGGCAGCCGCGCGGGATCCAGCAGCGCCAGGTTGTCGTTGACCGCGGCGTCCAGCGGCAGCGCCTGGCGCTCGATCGTGGCCATGCGCAGCACCGACAGCCGGCCTTTCGCGCGCACGGGCATCACCGGAAAGCGGCGCGGATCGAAGGCAAAGCCGTCCTGCACGCGCTCATAGGCTTCGCCTTCGCGCACGTCGATCGGCTGGCCGCGGGCATCCAGGAAGGTGATGGTGGCGTCCGCCAGGCCGAAGCGCGCGGCGGCGGGAATGAAGCGATCGCTCAGCACGTCGGGATAGCCGAAGCGGATGACCGGCCTGTCGTCGCGCCGCACCAGGGCCACCGATACGCTGGCGGCCATGGCCCGCGGCTCGATGTCGGGCCGCAGCCTGGGCGTGTCGTGGTCGTAGACCGAGCCGGCCAGCGTGAGCGGGGTCAGGCCCACGCCCTCCAGGGTCTGTCCGAGCGGCAGCACCGAGGCCGACAGCCGCCGCGTCAGCGTGGGGCCGCCGGGCACCAGCAGCGTGACGCGCACGCTGGCGATCCTGCCCTTGAAGCCGAAGCGGGCCTCCAGCTGGCCGTTGGCGTCCTTGAAGCCCGCCTTGGCCAGCAGGGTGGCGGTGTCGGGCACGGTGAGCTGGCCCGCGGCCGCCTGCGCGCTCAGTTGGTCGAACTGGCGCAGGCCGCGCGCGAGCTGATCGCGCGTGCCCCACAGGCGCAGGGGGTTGAACAGCACCTGGCCCGCGGCGTCGCGCGCCTCGATGATGACGGCGTCGCTGCTGAAGCCGCGCGGCGCGCCGCCGTCGTGCTGCGTGACGCCGATCGTCACGCTGTGGTCGTCCATGGCCTGCAGCGTGAAGGCATAGTCGCCCAGCCGGCGCGTCTGGCCCCGCGCGGCGCGGGTGAAATCGGCATGCGGGGTGGCCTTGGGCAGCGCGATGCGCAGCTCGCCATCGAGCGATTCCGGTAGGCCGCGCCGGACGTCGGGTTGCGAGAGCGTCAGCAACTGCCCCTGCTGCTGCACCGAGATGGCGACGCCGGCGCCGGCGGGCTGGCGGGTGGGGACCACGCTGCCATCCAGGAAGCGGATCGCCGACCAGTCGAAGGCGTGCGGATAGGGCAGGTCGAACGGCGCGACCACGCCAATGTCGCCGCGTTCGTTCAGGACGCCGATCACGCCCGCGGCGTAGACGTCGGCCAGGCGGCCGGCGTCGGCATAGTCGCCGAGGACCGCCAGCCGCGAGGTGGCGTGCACGGTCTGCGCCGGCGGTTCGCGCAGCATGTCTTCGCTGCGCCGCTGCTGGTGCAGGATGAACAGCATCTCGCTCAGGGC
>NZ_CYTU01000001.1:478065-503514 GCF_001299375.1 Achromobacter sp. 2789STDY5608621
TTCGAAGAACGGCCGCCAGGCCTCGATGCTCGCGGCCGGATCGCACGGCGCGGCGCGCAGGTAGGGGCGGTGGCGGTCGGTGGCGCAGGGGCCGCCGCCGCGCGGGCGCAGCGGCGGATCGCCGGGGCCATGCACCGTGAAGGTGGCGGCGTCCGCGCCGTCGATGCGCTTTTTTTCGTCCAGGTACCAGACCTCGGTGCCGTCGGTGGCGTAGTCGTGGCCCAGTTCGCGGAAGGTCGCGGGGCGGGCGCCCTTGAGGCGGGCGCCGTAGAAATAGACGAACTCGCGGTCGCGCGCCAGGATGCTGCCGTCGCGCCGGAAGTCGCAGGAGTTGTCGCGGTAGTTGAGGTTCACCTGCGGCACGATCTCGAAGGCCTCGGGGCTTTTCGTGCGGATCGTCTTGCCGGTGATGTAGTAGGCCCGCTCGCGGTCGCGCGCATAGCGCAGGTTCAGGGCCTCGAAGGTGGCGATATCGGCGTCCTCGACCTCGTACCAATACGTCCTGCGTTGCGCCCCGTATTCGCCCTCGCCGTAGACGCGATGCCGGTCGTGCAGCCAGCGGCCGCCGAAGGCCTGGAAGCTCTCGGCATCGACATCGAGCGGGTTGCCCTGCTTGTCCGCCAGCCGCTCGCCATTGAAATAGACATGCGCGCCGTCGTGGGTATAGCAACAGAGCGTGGCTTCTGGATGGGCCGCGATGACGGTCAGCGGCCAGCCGCAGTCCTTGAACGGTCCGATGTGCGGGTTGCGTCGCACGGCCTCGCGGATGTGCCAGGTGGCGCGCAACTGGGGGGCGGCATCGTCGGGCGCGCGCCAGCGCGGCGGCAGCACCAGCCGGTAGATGGCGGCATCGTCCAGGCCGTCGAAATAGGCGCGCCGGTCATCCTCGCCCAGGGAATACGGAAACCACCGATAGGCCTTGCGCAGGCGCTCCCACTCGGCGGCCTCCAGGCCGATGCGCGCCAGCACTTCCCGGGGCGAGCGCCCGGTGGCGAGAAACAGGTTGGCCGCCTCGAAGGTGTCGTAGGGAATCACGGGGATCGATCGGGCGCCCGCCTGATAGTCGGATCGTTCAGCCAACGGGTGAAGCTCCTGGGAAGATCGGCATCGGGTCAGCCTCGGTCGGGATTCCTTGGGGGGGCGCTGCGGGCGGGAGTCAGGATAGCAAATGACGGCGGCGGCATCGCAACACGATTTACAACAAATGTTTCGATATGGATCGGAACGCGCGCCACCGGCGCGGTATCGTATGCCCCAGGCCATGGCGCGACCGTGGCGGCCCCGGCAGGATTGGGCAAGAATCTCGGCGAAATGCACTACCGGCGCCGGGCACGATTCCGGAGAATGTTCTTTTTGGACAAGCACCAGGGAGTCTTCAAATGCTTGTGAAAGCCTATGGCGCCTACGCCGCCGACAAACCGCTCGAATCGCTCGAGATCACCCGCCGCGCCACTGGCGCCGACGATGTCCAGATCGACATCGCCTACTGCGGCATCTGCCACTCCGACCTGCACCAGGTGCGGGCCGAATGGGAAGGCACCCAGTATCCCTGTGTGCCGGGCCACGAGATCGTCGGCCGCGTTGCCGCCGTCGGCGCCCACGTGCAGGGCTTCAAGCCGGGCGACCTGGTCGGCGTCGGCTGCATCGTCGACAGCTGCCAGCACTGCGCCGAGTGCGCGGACGGCTTCGAGAACTACTGCGATGGCATGGTCGGCACCTACAACGCGCCGACCGCGGACGAGCCGGGCTGGACGCTGGGCGGCTACACCCAGAAGATCGTGGTGCACGAGCGTTACGTGCTGCGCGTCAGCCATCCCGCCGAGCAGCTGGCCGCGGTGGCGCCGCTGCTGTGCGCCGGCATCACCACCTATTCGCCGCTGCGCCACTGGAACGCCGGGCCGGGCAAGAAGGTGGGCGTGGTGGGCATCGGCGGGCTCGGCCACATGGGCATCAAGCTGGCGCATGCGATGGGCGCGCACGTGGTGGCCTTCACCACCTCGGAGTCCAAGCGCGCGGCGGCGCGCGAGCTGGGCGCCGACGACGTGGTGGTGTCGCGCAATCCGGACGAGATGGCCGCGCACCTGCAGAGCTTCGACTTCATTCTCGACACCGTGGCGGCGCCGCATGACCTGGACGCCTTCCTGGTGCTGCTCAAGCGCGATGGCGCCATGACCCTGGTGGGCGCGCCGGCCACGCCGCATCCCTCGCCGAACGTGTTCAACTTCATCATGAAGCGCCGCTCGCTGGCCGGGTCGATGATCGGCGGCATCCCCGAGACGCAGGAGATGCTGGACTTCTGCGCACAGCACGGCATCGTCGCCGACATCGAGATGGTGCGCGCCGACGGGATCAACGCCGCCTACGAGCGCATGCTCAAGGGCGACGTCAAGTATCGCTTCGTGATCGACAACGCCACGCTGGCGGACTGATGCGGATACCGGCGCCGGGCAGGAGGATGACGACATGATCCACGGACGTTGCCGGGCATGGCTGCAATGGCTGGCCGGCACGGTCGCCGTCATCGGGCTGTCCGGCGCCGCGCAGGCGGCGCCCGGCGACAACCGCGACCTGATGGAAGCGATCGCGCGCGAGATCGTCGCGTGCGGCGAACTCGACGGCATCGCGTGGCAGGAGGTCTCGGCGGTGTTCGCCGTGGACGAGGACGGCGACGTCAACCAGAGCTACGGCTATGCCTATGCCGCCGACGGCACGCCGCACGCGGTCGCCTTTCTCTACGACCCGGTCGAACAGGCGGTCAGGCGCTACCGCGAATGGCTGCGCCCGCGGCACGACAAGGGCTTCATCAAGATGCTGTTCCAGTTCAACCGGGTCACGCGCAAGGTCAACGCCGAATTCGAATACGACGACGCGGCGCGCTGGCAGGTGACGCCGGCGAACGTCGATCGCGTAACGGCGGCGTTGCGGCCGAAGCTGGGGCCCTGACGGCATCGGGAGCGGCCCGGCGGCCAGCCGCGGCGATCCCCACTGGCATGGGTATGGCGCTTGCTGCAAGGCGCGGATCGAGCCGCATCGGCTTGCGCCGGGCGAGCCGGCGCGCACCAGGAGATATCCATGCCCAGCAAGAAACCCAGCAAGGCGAAGGCGCCGGCTCCCGTCGACACCGCGTTCCACAACACGGACAGCGGGCCCGCCGCCCCGCCAGCGGCCGGCGCCGGCGCGCCGGCAATGCAGCGCGCTGCCGCGGTGGCCGCCACCGCGCAGGCGCTGCCGCGCAACCCCCATAAAGAGAGTGAATACGGCGAGGCGGGCGCGCGTTGTCCCTACCAGGGGGCGCAGGCCGCCGCGCCGGACGCCTCGGTGGGGGCCAGTTCCCTGTCCGAGCGCCAGCACACCCCCAAGACGGGCGAGCCCGCCGAGCCGGGGGTGAACGCGGTGGGCGGCGAACTGGCGCGGGTGCGCGCCGACGCGCAGGGGCAGGCGCTCACCACCAACCAGGGCGTGCCGGTGAGCGACAACCAGCACTCGCTCAAAGCCGGCCTGCGCGGCCCCGCCTTGCTCAAGGATTTCATTCTGCGTGAAAAAATTACGCACTTCGACCATGAACGCATCCCGGAACGCATCGTCCACGCGCGCGGCTCGGCGGCCCATGGCTACTTCGAATGCTACGAGTCGCTGGCGCCGCTGACGCGCGCCTCGCTGTTCGCGAAAAAGGGCAAGCGCACGCCGGTATTCGTGCGCTTCTCGACGGTGGCGGGCGAGCGCGGGTCCAAGGACACGGCGCGCGACGTGCGCGGCTTCGCGGTCAAGTTCTACACGGATGAGGGCAACTGGGACCTGGTGGGCAACAACATGCCCGTGTTCTTCATCCAGGACGCCATGAAGTTCCCGGACCTGGTGCATGCGGTCAAGCCCGAGCCGCATCACGGCATGCCGCAGGCGGCCTCGGCGCACGATACCTTCTGGGACTTCGTGTCGTTGATGCCGGAATCGACTCACATGCTGATGTGGCTGATGTCGGACCGCGCCATTCCGCGCAGCTACCGCATGATGCAAGGCTTTGGCGTGCACACCTTTCGTTTCGTCAATGAGCAGGGCGAGTCGCGGCTGGTGAAGTTCCACTGGAATCCGGTGGCGGGCACGCATTCCCAGGTGTGGGACGAAGCGGTGAAAGTGTCGGGCGCCGATCCGGACTTCCACCGCCGCGACCTGTGGGAGGCGATCGACGCCGGCAACGGCCCGCAATGGGAACTGGGCGTGCAGGTCTTCACGGAGGAAGAGGCGGAGCGTTTCAGTTTCGACGTGCTCGATGCCACCAAGATCGTGCCGGAGGAACTGGTGCCGGTGCGCCCGATCGGGCGCATGGTGCTGGATCGCAATCCGGACAATTTCTTCGCGGAAACCGAACAGGTGGCGTTCTGTACGGCGCATGTGGTGCCGGGCGTGGATTTCACCAACGATCCCTTGTTGGCCGGGCGCATCCATTCCTACGTGGACACGCAGATTTCGCGGCTGGGCGGACCCAATTTCCACGAACTGCCGATCAATGCGCCGCTGGCGCCGGTGCACAACAACCAGCGCGACGGCATGCACCGGCAGGCGGTGCATCGCGGGCGCGTGGCCTATGAGCCCAATTCGCTCGGCGGCGGCTGTCCGTTCCAGGCGGGCATGGAAGGCTATGTGTCGTTTCCCGAGCCGGTCGCCGGCGACGAGCTGCGCGGCCATCCGGAACGGTTTGCGGAGCATTACAACCAGGCCACCCTGTTCTACGACAGCCAGACCGACTGGGAGCGGCGGCACCTGACGGGCGCCTTCGTCTTCGAACTGAGCAAGGTCACGGTGGCGGCCATCCGCCAGCGCATGGTGGCGTCGCTGCGCAACGTGTCCGAGGAACTGGCGCAGACGGTCGCCGACGGGCTGGGCATGGCGCTGCCGGAACCCCTGCCGCGGGCGCTGCGCGAGGTGCCGCGGCCAGAGGTGGCGCAATCGCCGTCGCTGTCATTGAGCGCGCGGCCGGGGCAGGTAGGCGTGGCCACGCGCAAGGTCGCCATCCTGGTGGCCGAAGGCGTGGACGGCGCAGCCGTCTCCAAGGTGGCGCAGGCCCTGATCAAGGCTGGCGTGGTGGTGCGCCTGGTGGGGCAGCGCATCGGTCCGGTGGCCACGGCCGACGGCGGCGCGCTGGATGCGGACGCATCGCTGGACAACCAGCCTTCCGCCGTGTTCGATGGCGCCGTGGTGCCCGGCGGGGCCACGGCGCTCGAGCGTTGGCGCCAGGATGGACGCGCGCTGGAATTCGTGCGCGACACCTACCGCCATGGCAAGACCCTGCTGGCGCTGGGCGAAGGCGCGGGCCTGCTGCAGGCCGCGGGCATCGACCCGGCGGCCGACGACGAGGGACTGGTGGCGGGCGATGCGCCGGCCGCGGCCGCGTTCATCCAGTCGTTGGCGCGGCACCGCCATCCGGCGCGGGAGACCACGCCGACTCGCGTCTGACCGACACGCGCAGCGCCGTGGCGAAGCCGCCTTCGACCCGGGAATACGGCCGGGCGCTGGTGGTGACGCGCGGTAGCGCCGACCAGGCGATCGTGCAGCCGGCCCGCGCCATCCGGTCCACCAGGGCCTGATCTTCGCTACAGGGCAACGGCGCGAAGCCGCCCACGCGGCGGTAGGCCTGGGCGGCGACGCCGAGGTTGGCGCCGTGCACGTGGCGGTGCCCATCCCGGTCCTGGTAGCGCGAGGCAAAGCGGCGCTGGGCGGCATGGGCGCGCGGCCCATGGGCGGCCCAGCCCGACACCCCGACCGTGCCGCACACCACTTCCGCATCCAGGGACAACTGGTCCACCAGCCAGCGTGGCGATACCACGGTGTCCGCGTCGGTATGCGAGAGCCAGCGCGCGCCGCCGTCCAGCAGCAGCTGGGAACCGGCCGCGCGGGCGGCGCCGACGTTGCGCGCGCTGATGGCCAGGCACTGCACCGGCCAGGCGGCGGCGAGCCGGGCGGTGGCGTCGCGGCAATGGTCCAGCACGACCACGATCCGCACCGGCTCGGCCCGCAGCAGCGGGTGCCGCGCGGCCTCGGTGACCGCGCGCAGGCAGGCCGCGATATAGCGCTCTTCGTCATGCGCGGGAATGCAGATGCCGATCATTGGGGGTGTCCTTGGGCTGGATGCAGGGTCCAGGCATCGAGCCGGAAGGCGGGTTCCTGGTGGCTGAACAGCGGGCGGGCGCCGGGCAGCGCGGCGAAGGCGCCGTGCAGCGCGTCCGTCTGCTGGCGCCGGTCGTCGAATTGCCCGCGCCAGTGGCAGGCGATGAGCTCGGCGCCGGGCCGCAGGCTGGCGCTGGTGCGCGCCAGAAAGCGCGTCAAGGCGTCGTCGTCCAGGTAGTAGGCCATTTCCGATACGACCATCAGGTCGAATCCGCCCGGCGGAATCGCGGGCCAGGCGTCGGGCAGCCGCAAGGCCAGCGTCTCGACGCCCGCCATATGGCCGGCCTGCATGAGTTGGCGGCAGCGGTCGATGGCGGTGGCGGCCAGGTCCACGGCGGTGACGCGGTGGCAACGGCTGGCCAGCGCCAGCGTCATGGCGCCACTGCCGCAGCCGGCCTCCAGCGCGTGGTCATAGTGGGCCCGCCCCAGGCTGGCCAGCAGCAGGGCGCGCTTGCGGCGTTCGTACCAGGCGCCGCGCACGTTCCACGGATCGTCGCAGGCGCGATACAAGGCTTCGAAATGGCGGGCTACAGCGTCCATGTGGATTGCCCGGCTTGGGCCACCGCCGCGCCGTGCGCGGCCTGGTCGCGTTCGGCGTGGCTTTGGCGGATGTAGAGCGGCAGGTCGGCCATCGCCTGGGCGACGGCCGGATCCTTGCACAGGGGGCCGGCGCCGAGCGCGCGGCCGGCGCGCGCCAGGAGGTCGTCGGCCGCCGCCTCGACCGCCAGGCGGGCACGCGCCGTGGCCAGCGCGCAGCTGTCCAGCGGGTCCGCGTCGATGGCCGCGGCCGCCGAGCGCAGCGCCCAGCGCGCCTGGCACAGCGCCACGTCGGCCGCGCCCAGGTGCGCCAGGCGGAACGGGTCGAGCGGCGGACGCGCCGCGCTGGCCTGCAGGCGCTGGAAAATCCGGGTCAGGCCGCCGTACCAGCAGGCGGCCACGCCCGCGCCGCCATGCAGGAAGCCGGGGCGGTTCACATACTGCCCGGGTGCGCCGAGCGGCATGCCCACAGCGTGCTGGAACGACACCGCGACCGTCGCGCTGTCGCGCATGGCCGGCGCGAACCAGGGATCCGGCAGCAGGCGCACGCCCGGTTGCGCCAGCGCGACCGAGGCCAGCCATGGCGCGCCCGCCGGGGTCCAGCCGCTGACGACGGCGTGGCTCGATCCGGCGGCGCCCGAGCACCAGGCCTTGACGCCCGTCAGGTCGAGCCGGCCGTCGCCCTGGGGCGTCAGCGTGACCCGGTGCTGCGGCGGTTCGGCGCACCAGACGCCCCAGACACTGTCCGGCGGCGGCGCCGGCGCCCCGAGTTCGGCCAGAATCGCCAGGGCGTCGGCGTGTCCCTCGAAGCGTTTGGCCAGGGACAGGTCGACGGCGGCCACGGCGGCCAGCGCCCGCCACCGCGTCAGCGTGTCGCCGCCGCCGGGCAGGGGCAGGCGGTCGCAGCCGGCCGCCACCAGGGCGCGCATCAGGGCCTCGGACGCGCCGATGGGCGAGGTGGCGCGGGCCAGCACGGCGTGCAGGCCATCGAGACGGAAGCAAGGGGGGCGCGAAAGCGTAGTCGAGGACATTGGAATGGCCGAGGGTCGGGCCGGCAGTTCAGCAAACCGCATGCCTGGCGCCGGCGGGGGGGGCGCCCGGCGCCAGACGCGCCCGCGCCCGGGCACGCCACTTGCTCAGGCTCGGACGCAGCCCGCTTGAAACGTTGTCCGCCAGAGCCCCTTTTTCCTGGAGAAGCCGCCATGTCCGTCACCCTCATTCCCGTTTCGCCCGCCGACGCCGTCGTGACCGAGGCCGCCGTCAGCGACGCCGAGCGCTGCGCGCGCCGCACCCTGGCCGCGGCGCAGCGGCTGCTGCATCCGGATCAGGACCCGGCCCCGCGCTCGACGGTCGAGATCGAATTGGCCCGCTATGTGCGGGAAACCTATCGGCCGCGCCTGTCCACCTGGACGCAGCCGCTGCGTTGAGCCGCGGTCTCGGCCTGGTCGCGTCCGCTAGCGCGAGGCCAGGCCGAGCGCGACGGGCAGCGCGCGCAGGGCCGTGGCGACCGCAAGCTCGCCCGCCGGGCCGCAGCGCCATGATTGGCCGGACAGCGGATCCTCGAACAGCAGGTTCGCGGCGTCCGGCAGTTGCAGCTGCGTGTCTTCCCAAAAGGCCGCGCCGGCCGGCGCGTCGCCCCGGGCCTGGCCGGACAGCGCCGTGGCGCACAGGCGAGGCACCATCACCAGCAGCGTCATGCCGGCATGCCGGCGCAGGCAGGCCATGACATTGCCGGCCCGCGCGCCGTGCGCGGCGACCGGTTCGCAGCTGCCCTCGCGCAGCAGCGCGGGAAAGCGCGCGCGCAGCGCCAGCGTGCGCTGGATGAGCGCCTGTTTGACCGCGCCGCTGCGCCAGGCGGCCGCGCCGGTGTCCATGGGCCCTTCGGGCCGCGCCGCCGCCAGCAGGGCGTGGCGCGCCGCGTAGTCGACCGGCCGCCGATTGTCCGGATCCACCAGGCTGAAATCCCACAGATCGGTGCCCTGGTACAGGTCGGGCACGCCCGGCAGCGTGTTGCGCAGCAGCGTCTGCGCCAGGCTGTTCACCAGGCCGGCGGGGGCGATGCGCAGCGCGTAGCGGGCGATATCCCGCAGCAGCGCGCGGCCAGCGGCATGCGCCGAAAAATGGTCGATGACGGCTTGCGAGGCCTGCTCGTAATGCGCGTCAGGGTGGGTCCAGCGCGTGTGCAGCTTGGCTTCCCGCTGGGCCTTTTGCTGCCATCGGGCCAGCCGCTCCAGCCAGGCGGCCACGGCGGCGGGACGCTCGTCGATGTCTTCAGCCCGCAGGTCCAGCGGCCAGGCGCCCACCAGGCTTTGCAGCAGCAGGTAGCGGTCGGTCGCCGCCGGCATGCCGCGATCGGTCGGCATCCGGTCGATCCAGCCGCGCGCGACCCGGCGCCAGTCCTGCGGTATCTCGGTCAGCACGGCCAGGCGGCAGCGGCTGTCTTCGCCGCGCTTGTGGTCGTGGGTCGCGGTGGCCAGCATGGCGTCGGGATGACGGCGGGCGCGGGCGGCGCAGGCCGCGAGGAAGGCGTCCGGCGCCAGCGCGAAGCGTCCGGGGCTGGAGCCGACTTCGTTGCGTGAGAGCAGCGGGCCGTAGCGGTAGAACAGGGTGTCTTCGAGCGCCTTGGCCGCCAGTGGCGGCGTCAGCTGCTGAAAGTGGCGCAAGGCCCGGCCGCGCGCGCTGCGCAGCGCGTTGGCGCTTTCCTCGGTCGGCGGCGCGCCGGGCGTACCGTCCAGCCAGTGGTCCAGCTGGTCCAGCAAGCGGGCGTCGGCGCTGTCCGGCGGGGCGTCCAGGGCGGCGCGGGCCTGCGCCAGCGCCGCCTGCCAGCAGGCCTGGTCGGCCGGGCCGCGGCCGCCGTCCTCGGCATAGCTGCGGTAGACCGGAAAGGCGGCCAGCAAGGCCGTCAGCACGCGGTCGATCGCCGGACCGGTCCAGTCCCGCGTGCGCAGGTCGAGGCGGGCGATCCGGGTCAGCGCCCGCACCAGCGTCAGCCGTTCGGCGGCGAAGTGGCGCGCCAGCATCAGTTGGCGCGCCAGCGTCAGTTGCGCCGCCGGCGCCTGCGCCTGCCCGTCCAACTGCCGCCAGAATTCGACCAGCGCGTCCTGCGCGGCGGGCGCGTGCCACAGCGCGCCCACCTGGTCCATGAAGTCGTAGCCGGTGGTGCCGTCGGCCGCCCAGCGCGGATCGAGCGCTTCCCGCTCGGCCAGGATCTTTTCCACGATCAGGTAGGGGGCGGGCGCCAGGCCGGCGCTGGCGCGCTCCGCGCCGGCTCGCGCCAGCGCTCCGCGCAGGCGCCGCAGATAGGCGCCGGGCGCGGCCACGCCGTCGATGTGGTCGATGCGCAGCCCGTCCAGCAGGCCTTCGCGGTACAGCCGCAGCGGCAGCGCGTGGACCGCGTCGAACACGACATCGTCCTCGACCCGCACGCCGACCAGCTCGCTGATTTCGAAGAAGCGGCGCCAGTTGATCTGGTCGGGCGCGGTGCGCCACCAGGCCAGGCGGTAGTGCTGGCGCTCCAGCAGCGCATGCAGGCGCTGCCGGCCGCGCGGGTGGGCCGCGTCGTGGTCGGCGCAGGCCTGCGCCGGGTCCTGCGCCGTCAGCGAGGCCGGGTCCTGCGCCGTCAGCGAGGCCGGGTCCACGGGATAGCGCTGGCCGCCGGCGGCGATGACGTAGCCGGCGCGCGGGTCGTGCGCCAGGGCGATGCCGCCGGCCTCCAGGCAGACGCCGTAGGGATCGGCCAGCACCGGCAGCAGCACCTTGCCGCGCAGGGCCGGATCGGGCGCGCGCCAGTCGATGTCGAAGCAGCGCGAATGCGGGCTGCGCTCGCCGCGCCGCAGCACGTCGGCCCACCAGCCGTTGGCGACGTCGGCGGCCATGTGGTTGGGCACGATGTCGGCGATCAGCCCCATGCCACGGACGCGGCAGTCGGCCGCCAGGCGCCGCAATGCGGCCTCGCCGCCGAGTTCGGCGTTGACCTGGCCGTGGTCGGTGACGTCGTAGCCGTGAGTGGAGCCGGCGCGCGCCTGCGTGATCGGCGACAGATACAGGTGGCTGATGCCGAGGGCGGCGAGATAGGGCAGTTGCGCGCGCGCGGCCTCCAGCGGGAAGTCCGCATGCAATTGCAGGCGCGCGGTGGCGCGCGGCCGGGTCGGGGCCGGCGCGGGGGCGTGGTCGGTGGCGGTCATGCTTTGCGTCCTCGCAGCGACCGCAGCGGGGCCAGCCGCTCGCGCACCGCCGGATCATGCAGGCACCCGGCCGCCGCCAGCGGCTGGCGTTGGCGCCAGTTCGGATAGCCGGCGCCGGCGCCCGGCAGATTGGGTTGGTCGAGGGTGCCGGTGGCGTCCTCCAGCGGCACCAGGGCCAGCGGGCAGGGGGCGGCCGCGACGAAGGCGAGCAGGGCGGCGACGGGTGTCTGCGCCGGCGCCGGGTCGGGCGGCAGGTGGGCGTGGTCGCGCACCGCGCGCCACAGGCTGTCGCGGTCGGCGTCGCGCTGCGCGCGCAGGTCGGTCTCGCGTTCCTGCGGACCGAGCAGCGCCAGGTTGTTGCGCCATTCGATGTCGCGGCCCTGCCACCAGCCTTCCAGGGTGGGCAGGTCGTGGGTGGTGGTCATCGCGGCGGCCTGGACCGGCCAGGCCCCGGGCGCCTTGAATGCCGCCGCGCCGCGCGCCGCGGGCGGCTCGCGCATGAACCACAGCACATCCATGCCCAGCAGGCCATGGTCGTGCAGGGCCTCGTCGAAGCCCTCCGGCACCGTGCCGAGGTTCTCGCCGATGACCAGCGCGTGATGGCGCCAGGCCTCCAGCGCCGCCAGCCGCAGCAGAGTGCGCAGCGGATAGCGCAGGTAGGCGCCGTCACCGGCCGGCGCGCCGTCGGGCACCAGCCACAGGCGCGCCAGGCCCAGGATGTGGTCGATGCGCAGCCCGCCCGCCTGGGCGAGGCTGGCGCGCAGCAGCGCGATGAACGCGGCGTAGCCGGTTTCGCGCAGCGCTTGCGGCGACAGCGCGGTCAGGCCCCAGGCCTGGCCCAGCGGGTTGTGGATGTCGGGCGGCGCGCCGACGCTGGCGCGCCGCATCAGCTCGGCCTGGTGACTCCAGGCATGGCTGCCGGCGGGGCTGGCGCCGATCGCCAGGTCGGCGATCAGGCCCACGCGCATGCCGGCCTGGCGCGCTGCCTGCTGCGCCTGCGCCAGGCTGGCGCCCGCCAGCCATTGGGCGAACACGTGAAAGTCGAGCGCCTCGCCGTGCGCCTGCGCGAAAGCGCGCGCCGCTTGCGAGCGCGGATCGCGCAGGCCGGCCGGCCACTCGGTCCAGCTGCCCGGCGCGGCGGGCTGCCGCGCCAGGTGCTCATGCAGCGCCTCGAACAGGGCGTGATCGCGCAGATCCTGGCCGCCGGCGTCGCGGAAGGCCTGCAGGGCCTGGCGCTGGCGCGAGTTGGCGGCATGGTCGAAATCGCGATGCAACTGGCGCAGCAGCCGCTGGCGCGCGCGCGCGGCCTGCGGCCAGTCGATCAGGTCCTGCGCCTCCAGCGTCTGCAGCGTCTGCTGTGCCTGGGAGCCGAGTTGCGCCAGCGCCGCGCGCACGGCATCGTCGCCCAGCACGGCGGCGGGGTCGGCGTACAGCGTGTTCAGGAATAGCCGGCTGGAGGGCGAGTAGGGACTGTACTGCGCCGGATCGGCGGCGAACATGGCATGCACCGGGCTGATCGCCAGCGCGTCCGCGCCCGCCGCGCCGGCGCTCGCGGCCAGATCGCGCAACGCGCCGAAATCGCCGAAACCGTGGGTGGCGTGGACCAGGTCGGGCGCGGGCCGCCGCAGGCTGTAGACCTGTGTGGCCAGGCCCCAGGCGCGCGCATCGGGCTGGCCCAGCAGCTGCGCCAGGGTGGGCGCGCGCGGCGGCGCCACCGCCAGCGTCGTGGTGCCGGCCGCCAACGCCAGCGTGTAGTAGCCGGGCGCCGCGGGCACGGGCAGTTCCGGCAGGCCGGAAGCGCCGGCGACGGCGCGGCCGGCCAACTGCGCCGATTGCGGGGCCGTGATTTCGTAGCGGCCGGCGCAGGCGGCCGGCAGCCGCAGCGTGGTCCCGGCGACGGCCACCAGCATGGCCGGCAGGCGGGCTTCGCTGTGGGCGGCGGCCAGCCGCGCGCGGCTGTCGTGGATGTCGGCCTCGCTGTCGGCCGGCAGATCCATGGCGCGCAGCAGGGCCCGCAGCGTGTCGGGGGCCACCGTGCAGGCCTGGTGGCGGGCATCGGTCCAATGCTCGGCCAGGCCGGCGGCCACGGCCAGTTCCGACAGCGTGGCGCTCATGGGGCGTACTCCAGCAAGTAGACCGCGCTGTCGCCGCACAGGCTGCCCGCGCGCAGCGAATCGAAGGCGCCGGGCAGCGATTCGAACAACAGGTCGGCGAAATCGCCGCGCGGCGCCAGGGCCGCGGGCAAGGGCTCGCGCGCGCCGCCCAGGTTGGCGTAGAGCGTCAGCACCGCGCCATCGTTCAACCGCCAGCGCGCCTGCGCGGCATGCGCGCCCAGCGCCAGGGCGCCCAGGCTTTGCGCGCCGCGCAGGCGCGGCGCCAGCAGTTGCCGGCGCAGGTGCAGCAGGGCGCGGTAATAGGCGCGCCATTGCCCGGCCGCGTCGGCGTGGCCGGCGTCCCAGGGGTGGCTGCGCAGGAAGGTCTCGGCCGCGTTCGGGTCGGGCGGGTCCGCGGCGCCGCCGGCCCCGGCAAAGGCGGCGAAGTCGGCGAATTCGCGTTGCCGCCCCGCGCGCACGGCCTGCGCCAGCGCCGGGTCGGCGTGGCTGGTGAAGTACAGGAAGGGCGCCTGGCTGCCGCTTTCCTCGCCCATGAAGATCAGCGGCACCTGCGGCGCCAGCAGTTGCAGCGCGACCGCCGCGCGCAGCCGGTCGGCCGTGGGCGCCAGGCGCGTCAGGCGTTCGCCGTGGGCGCGGTTGCCGGTCTGGTCGTGGTTCTGCAGGAACAGCACGAAGGCGCTGGGCGGCAGGTGGGCGCTGGGTTCGCCGCGGGGCCGGCCGCCGCGATGGGCGGACGGTTGACCCTGGTACAGCCAGCCCTGCTCCAGGCAATGGGCCAGCGCCTGCGCGGGTTGCCGCGCATAGTCGGCGTAATACCCATGGGATTCGCCGGTCAGCAGGTGATGCAGCACGTGGTGGAGGTCGTCGTTCCATTGGGCGTCGTAGCCGGCCTGCAGCAGCGAGGCGCGGTTGTCGTCGTTTTCCAGCACCAGGTGCACGTGGCGGCCGGGCAATTGACCGCGCACGTGCCGCGCCAGTTCCTCCAGCCATTCGTGGCCGACAATGGCATGCGCCGCATCCAGCCGCAGGCCGTCGAAACGGTATTCGCCGAGCCAGTGCAGCGCGTTTTCCTCGAAATATCGGCGCACGGCTGCCTGGCGAAAGTCGATGGCCGCGCCCCACGGCGTCTGCACGTCGTCGCGGAAGAACGGCGCGGCATAGCGCGGCAGGTAATTGCCGTCGGGCCCGAAGTGGTTGTAGACCACGTCCAGCATGACGCCCATGCCCAGGCCGTGGGCCGCGTCGATCAGGCCTTTCAGTTCGTCGGGCGAGCCATAGGCCGTGTCCGGCGCATACGGCAGCACGCCGTCATAGCCCCAGTTGCGCGGGCCGGGGAAGTCGGCCAGCGGCATCAGTTCCAGCAGCGTGACGCCCAGGTCGGCCAGCGCCGGCAGGCGCCCGCGCAGGCCGGCGTAGCCGCCCGCCAGGCCGACGTGGACTTCGTACAGCACCGTCTCTTCCCACGGCCGGCCGCGCCAGCCGGGGTGTTGCCAGGGATAGGCGTCGGCGCCGGTGACGATGCTGGCGTCGTGGACGTCGCCGTCCTGCAGGCGCGCGGCCGGGTCGGGCACCGTGAGGCCGTCGCCCAGGCGGTAGCGGTAGCGCGTGCCGGGGCCGCAATCGACATCCGCCTGCGCGTAGCCCTGCGCGTCCGGGTGCAGCGCGATCGGCGCGCGTCCCTCGATCAGCAGCGCCAGCCCGGGCGACGCCGACGGCGCCCACAGGCGAAAGCGCGTGCGGCCGTCGGGCAGCGGCAGGGCGCCGAAGGTGAAGGGTTCGGGCCAGGCGGTCATGGCGTTTGTCCGGCGATGTGGGTGGCGCTGAGCAGCACCAGGCTGTGGCCCTGGACCGCCGCCTCGTTCGCGCCGACCGGCGCCGCCGCGACCGGCGCGGAGGTGTCCAGCTCGCGGATCCAGGCCAGCGCCGGCTGCGGCAGGATGAACGTCACCGCCTCGGCGCCGGGGTTGAGCAGCAGCAGCGTCACGTCGGCGCTGCCATCGTCGCGCAGGGCCGCGCGGCGCAGCGCCATGGCCTTCTGGGCGCCGTCCTCCCAGGAGGCGGCTTCGATGGGCAGGCCGTCGGGATTGAACCAGCCGATGGCGGCCACGCCGGGACAGATTTCGCGGGCGGCGTCGCCGTAGCGCGCCGCCCGCAGGGCGGGGTGGCCGCGCCGCAGGGCCAGCGCGCGCGCCACCCCCTGGCTGAGCGCCCGGCCATCGTCGCTTTGCGCCTGGGTCCAGTCCAGCCAGGACAGCGGGTTGTCCTGGCAATAGGCGTTGTTGTTGCCGTCCTGGCTGTTGCCGAATTCGTCGCCGGCCAGCAGCATCGGCGTGCCGTCGGACAGGCACAGCGTCACCAGCAGCGCCTGCTGCACGCGCGCGCGGCGTTGCAGGATCGCGTCGTCTTCGGTGGGGCCTTCGGCGCCCCAGTTGCTGCTGTAGTTTTCCGAATGGCCGTCGTCGCCGTTCTCGCCGTTGGCTTCGTTGTGGCGGCCGTCGTAGCTGACGACATCGCGCGCGGTGAAGCCGTCGTGCGAGGTCACGAAATTGACGCTGGCCCAGGGGCGGCGGTGGCGCCGGTCGAACACGTCGCGCGAGCCGGTCAGCCGCGCCGCCATGTCGCCGCGCTGGCCTTCGTCGCCGCGCCAGTAGCGCCGCACCGTGTCGCGGTAGCGGTCGTTCCATTCCGCCAGGCCGGGCGGGTGGTTGCCCAGCTGGTAGCCGTCGGGGCCGATGTCCCACGGTTCGGAGATGAGCTTGGCATGCGCCAGTTCCGGGTCCTGCAGCAGCGCGTCGAAGAAGCCCGAACCGGGGTCGAAGCCGGTGCCTTCGCGGCCCAGGGTCACGCCCAGGTCGAAGCGGAAGCCGTCCACGCCATAGGAGCGCGTCCAATGGCGCAGCGAGTCGGTCACCATCTGCAGCACGCGCGGGTGCGACAGGTTGACTGTGTTGCCGCACCCGGTGTCGTTGATGTAGTGGCGTTCCTCGCCCGGCACCAGGCGGTAGTAGCTGGCGTTGTCCAGCCCGCGCCAGGACAGCGTCGGCCCCAGTTCGTTGCCTTCGCAGGTGTGGTTGTAGACCACGTCCAGGATCACTTCCAGGCCGCCCGCGTGCAGGCGGCGGATGGCCTGGCGCAGATCGTTGGGACCGTGCTGCAGGTAAGACGGCTCGGGCGCGAAGAACGCCAGCGTGTTGTAGCCCCAGTAGTTGCGCAGCCCGCGTTCGAGCAGGAAGCGGTCCTGCAGGAACGCATGCACCGGCAGCAGTTCCACCGCCGTGACTCCCAGGCGTTGCAGGTGCTCGATGAAGCGCGGGTCGGCCAGCGCCGCGCTGGTGCCGCGCAGCGGCTGGCGCAGGTCTTCGCGCTGCATCGAAACGCCGCGCAGGTGGACTTCGTAGATCACGCTGTCACACCAGTCGGTGGCGGGCCGTTTGCTGCCGCTCCGGTCGAACGGCAGGTCGTCCACCACCACCGCCTTGGGCATGGCGGGCGCGCTGTCGCGGCGGTCCATCGACAGGTCGGCGCGGGCGTGGTTCAGGCGATAGCCGAACAGCGCGTCGCTCCAGTTGACCGGGCCGGTCAGCTGGCGCGCGTAAGGGTCGAGCAGCAGTTTGTGCGGGTTGAAGCGATGGCCGTTGCGCGGATCGTAGGGACCATGGGCCCGCAGGCCGTAGACCAGGCCGGGCTGCGCGTCGGGCAGGTAGCCGTGCCAGATCTCGTCGGTGCATTCGGGCAGGTCGAAGCGGCGCAGTTCCTTGCGGCCGCGGGCGTCGAACAGGCAGACTTCGATGCGGGTGGCGTGGGCCGAGAACACCGCGAAGTTCACGCCCAGGCCGTCGCTGACGGCGCCCAGTGGATAGGGCTGGCCGGCGGTCATGCGGGTCAGGAGGGAGGGATCCATGGTCAGTCGCCTTGATGCGTGAAGTAGAGGGTGGAAAGCGCCGGCAACGTCAGTTCCAGCGATTGCATGTGGCCATGGGCGGCCGCGGCATGGGTGCGCGCCAGGCCCAGGTTGCCGCTGTCGGCGCCGCCATAGCCGCCGGCGTCGGTGTTGAGGACTTCGGCCCAGCGCCCGGCCAGCGGCACGCCGACGCGATAGCCCGTGCGCGTGACCGGCGTGAAGTTGCTGATCGCCAGCAGCTGCGAGACGCCGTCGGTGCGCAGGAAAGCCACCACGCTGTTGTCGGCGTCGTCCAGCACCACCCAGGCAAAGCCGGCCGGATCGGCGTCGCGCGCGTGCAGCGCGGGCTGCGCGCGGTAGAGCCGGTTCAGGTCGCCCACCAGGCGCTGCATGCCCTTGCGCGCCGGGTCGTCCAGCTGGTTCCAGTCCAGCGGCGTATCGTGATTCCATTCGGCGGCCTGGGCGATCTCGCCACCCATGAACAGCAGCTTCTTGCCGGGATGCGCCCACATGTAGCCCAGGTAGGCGCGCAGGGCGGCGAAGCGGGCGGCGGCGTCGCCCTGCATCTTGCGCAGCAGCGAGCCCTTGCCATGCACCACCTCGTCGTGCGAGAGCGGCAGGACGTAGCGTTCGGCATAGGCGTAGACCATGCTGAAGGTGAGGCCGGCGTGGTGGTATTTGCGATGCACCGGATCTTCCGCCAGGTAGCGCAGCGTGTCGTGCATCCAGCCCATGTTCCACTTGTAGTGAAAGCCCAGGCCGCCGTCCGCCACCGCGGCGGTGACGCCGGGCCAGGCGGTCGATTCCTCGGCGATCATCATGGCGTCGGGCACCTCGTCGCGCACCGTCTGGTTCAATACGCGCAGGAAATCGACCGCCTCCAGGTTCTCGCGTCCGCCATGGCGATTGGGGATCCATTCGCCGGGCTGGCGGCTGTAGTCGCGGTACAGCATCGAGGCCACCGCGTCCACGCGCAGGCCGTCGACGTGAAAGCGTTGCAGCCAGTGCAGCGCGCTGGCGACCATGAATGCCCGCACTTCGGTGCGCCCCAGGTTGTAGACCTGGGTGTGCCAGTCGGGGTGATAGCCCTCGCGCGGGTCGTCGTATTCGTACAGCGCCGTGCCGTCAAAGCGCGCCAGGCCGTGCGGGTCGTCGGGGAAGTGGGCCGGCACCCAGTCCAGGATGACGCCCACGCCGGCGGCATGGCAGCGGTCGACGAAATGCGCGAACCCCGCCGGCGTGCCCAGGCGCGCGCTGGGCGCGAACAGGCCCAGCGGCTGGTAGCCCCACGAGCCGCCGAAGGGATGCTCCATGATGGGCATCAGCTCGACGTGGGTGAATCCCATCGACGCGGCGTAGGCCGGCAGCTTGTCGGCCAACAGGCGCCAGGGGCAGCCCTGGCCGTCGGGCGCCAGCCAGGAGCCGGCATGGACCTCGTAGATGGCGATCGGCGCATTCGGCTGGTGGCGGCCGCCGCGTCCCAGCATCCAGTCGCCGTCGGTCCACGGATAGGGCGCCGGATCGTCCACCACCGACGCGGTGGCCGGCGGCAGCTCGGCGCGGCGGGCGTGCGGATCGGCCCGCAGGCGGATCGCGCCGGTCGCATCGGTGACGGCGAACTTGTAGCGCTCGCCGGCCGCGACGTCGGGGATGAACAATTCCCACACCCCGGCCTCGTGCCGCCGGCGCATGCCGTGCCGGCGCGCATCCCAGCTGTTGAAGTCGCCGACCACGGCCACGCGCCGGGCGTTGGGCGCCCAGACCGCGCAGCGCAGTCCGGCCACGCCGTCGACGCTGGCCAGTTGCGCGCCCAGCCAGTCGCGCGCGGCGCGCCAGTCGCCCGCGGCCAGGGCGGCCAGCGCCGGGGCCGGCAGCAGGGGGCCGAAGGCGTAGGGATCGGCGCAGCGTTGGCGCGCCTGCGGCCACGCGATCTCCAGTTGGTACGAATCCGGCGCGCCGGCGCGGGCGGGGCCGGCCGGGCCGGTGAAGAGGCCGTCGCCGTCGTCGCGCAGCGGGATGCGCACGCCCTCGGCGCCGACCATCTCGACCGCGCGCGCGCCGGGCAGCAGCACGCGCAAGCAGCCTTCGTGCGGCCCCAGCACGGCGAAGGGATCGCCATGGGCGCCGGCGAGCAGCGCGGTGCGCTGCGCCGGGTCGAGGGCGGGCGTGGCGGCGGCGGGGCGCGGGGCGGACGCCGCGGCGCGCGGGGTTGCGGGACGGCGGGTCATGGCGTGGCGTCCTCGGCGTCGAGCGCCGCGTTCTGCAGCAGGGTGTGCGCCAGGCCGGCCAGGGCGCAGAGCGGGATGGAGATCCAGTCGGGCCGATGGCCTGCCTCGTAAGCGATTTCGTAGGCGGCCTTTTCCAATTGCGCCAGTTGCAGCAGCGTGCGCCAGGCCGCGGACGGAGGCGGGCCGGCCTCCTCGTAGCCTTGCAGGAAGGCCTCGGTGGCGCGGGCGCGAAAACGCGCCAGCAGCGTGTCGCGCAACTGCGCCGGCGAATTGGCGGCGGCGCTGTCCACCGGCGCCGCGTTGGCGTCCAGCGGCGCGCCGCCCAGCGGGTCCAGGCGCGCCACCGCCGCCGCCGCGTAGTCGAACGAGCGCAGCATGCCCGCCACGTCGCGGGCCGGGCACGCCAGTTGGCGGCGCAATGGCAGGGGGTGGTCGGGTTCGCCCTCGAAGTCGATCAGGTAGGCGTCGGTCTGCGCCACCAGCACCTGGCCCAGGTGCAGGTCGCCATGCACGCGGATGAGAGGGGTGCCGGTCAACGCCTGCGCCATGCGCTCGACCCGCGCCGCCAGCCGGTCATGGTGTTCGGACAGCCATTGGGCGCAGGCGCGCGAAGGCTCCTCCAGCGCGTCGGCGTGCTGGCGCAGCGCCCGGGCGGCGCGGTCGAGCTGCGCCGTGACGTGCGCGGCGAGGGCGTCGGCCGCCTCCGGGGTGGCCACCGCGGGCGTGAATGCCGGATCGTCGGCCGGCTGCGACAGGGTCTGGTGCAACTGCGCCAGGCGCCGGCCGATGGTGGTGGCCATGGTGGCATAGCCCTCCAGGCTGGCCTCGAATTCCTCGGGGCTGTCACCGCCGAGCAAGGCGGTGGCCAGCGTGCGTTTCAGGTAGTCCAGCGTCCAGGTCCAGGCATCGCCTTCGTTGGCGACATAGGCATACACGACCGCCAGCGTGCACGGCACGCCCTCGGCGTCGACCCGTTGCACTTCGCCCAGCAGCGCGGGGATGTTGGCGTAGCCCGCGCGGGTCAGGTGACGGGTCATTTCCACTTCGGCCGACAGCCCGGGGTGGACGCTGCGCAGCAGTTTCAGGATGGCCTGCCCGGCCACCACCACGGAACTGTTGGACTGCTCGCCGCTGATCCATTGCAGCGCCGGCGCCTCGCCCAGGTCCAGCCCGTCCAGCCCGGGTTCGGCCAGGCAGCGGATCACGCCCGGCCGCTCGCCCGGCTTGCCGCCCTGGCGGCCGTCCCACTCGCGGCCGGCGCGCAGGGCGTCCAGCACGCCGAGCACGAAGCCGGGCTGCAGGAAGGCGTCGGCGAGGATGCCGACTTCGGGGCCGCGCCGGACCCGCGCGATCGGATACTGGATCTCGGCGCTCTCGTCCCACACCAGCGCGAACGGGATCTGCACCCGCAGGCCGGGTTCGCCGTCGGCCGGCTCGGCCTCGCCCCAGTAGTATTCCGTGCCGTCGGCGCCGAACGGCGTGGCGTACGCCAGCCGCACGCGCGGCAGCGCCGTGGCGCCGGGAAACCAGCGCTGGCGCGCCAGGTATTCGGGCAGCACTTCGGTCTCCAGCGCCTGGCGCGAGGCATCCGTCAGGACCGCGTCGGCGCGGCCGCGCAGCACCAGGGTGATCAACTCCGGCATGCGTTGCGGCGCGCTGGCGTGCCAGCCCGGCGGCGCCGCGTCGGCGCTCAGGTCCATCCAGTAAAAGCCGTAGGGCGGCAGCGTCAGCAGGTAGGGCAGCTCGCCGATGGCCGGAAACGGCGTGCCGCCCAGCATTTCCACCGGCACCCGGCCCTTGAAGGCCTGCAGCGCCAGTTCGACCGGCTGCGCGGCATTGGACAGGTTGGCCACGCACAGGATGGTGGTGTCGCGCCATTGACGCAGATAGGCCAGGATCTTGCGGTTGCCGGCCTGGATGAAGCGCAGGGCGCCGCGGCCGAAGGCGTGGCTCTGGCGGCGTTGCGCCAGCATGCGGCGGGTCCAGTTCAGCAGCGAGTGCGGGTCGCGTTGCTGGGCCTCGACGTTGACGGCCTCGTAGCCGTACAGCGGCCCCATCAGCACCGGCAGCGGCAGCCGCTCGGGGTCGGCGCGCGAGAAGCCGCCATTGCGGTCGGGCGACCACTGCATCGGCGTGCGCACGCCGTCGCGGTCGCCCAGGTGCACGTTGTCGCCCATGCCCAGTTCGTCGCCGTAGTAAAGCACCGGCGTGCCCGGCATGGACAGCAGCAGGCTGTTCATCAATTCGACGCGGCGCCGGTCGCGTTCCAGCAGCGGCGCCAGCCGGCGGCGGATGCCCAGGTTGATGCGCGCGCGCGGATCGGCCGCATAGACGCTCCACAGGTAGTCGCGTTCGCGGCTGGTGACCATCTCCAGCGTCAGTTCGTCGTGGTTGCGCAGGAAGATGGCCCACTGGCAGGTGGCGGGGATGTCCGGCGTCTGGCGGATGATGTCGGTGATGGGAAAGCGGTCTTCCTGCGCGATGGCCATGTACATGCGCGGCATCAGCGGGAAGTGGAACGACATGTGGCATTCGTCGCCGCTGCCGAAATACTCCTGCGCGTCCTCGGGCCACTGGTTGGCCTCGGCCAGCAGCAGGCGGCCCGGGTATTCGTCGTCGATGACGGCGCGGATGCGCTTGAGCACCTGATGGGTCTCGGGCAGGTTCTCGTTGTTGGTGCCCTCGCGCTCGACCAGGTAGGGCACGGCGTCCAGCCGCAGGCCGTCCACGCCCATGTCGAGCCAGTGCCGCATCACCGCCAGCACTTCCTTGAGCACTTGCGGGTTGTCGTAGTTCAGGTCGGGCTGGTGCGAGTAGAAGCGGTGCCAGAAGTAGGCATTGGCGACCGGGTCCCAGGTCCAGTTCGATTTTTCGGTGTCGCAGAAGATGACGCGGGTGCCGGCGTAGGCCTTGTCGTTGTCCGACCAGACGTAGAAGTTGCGCGCGGCCGAGCCGGGGCGCGCGGCGCGCGCCCGCTGGAACCACGGATGCTGGTCGGAGGTATGGTTCACCACCAGCTCGGTGATCACGCGCAGGCCGCGCGCATGGGCGGCGCGGATCAGCTTGCGCACGTCGGCCACGGTGCCGTAGTCGGGATGCACGCCGCGGTAGTCGGCGATGTCGTAGCCGTCGTCGCGCCGGGGCGACGGATAGAACGGCAGCAGCCAGATCGTGTCCACGCCCAGGTTGGCGATGTAGTCCAGTTTGGAGATCAGTCCTGGCAGGTCGCCGACGCCGTCGTCGTTGGAATCGAAGAACGACTTCACGTGCAGTTGGTAGATGACCGCGTCCTTGTACCAAAGGCCGTCGTCCTGGGGCTGGGTTTCACTGATCATGGTCTTGCCTTCCCGGCGGCGTCAGCCATGACGCGACAGCCGCCAGATGCGATAGGGTTGATCGGGGGACAGCGCCACCGCGCGGGCGTCGTGCCAGGTGTCGCGCCGGTCCGCCAGCAGGTCCTCCGCGACCAGGCTGTCGGGCCAGGGCGTGCCGAACAGCGCGAAGGGCGGCTCGACGCGCGCGGTCTGGGGATGGAACGGGTCCAGGCTGATGGCCGCCAGGATCACGTTGCCGTTGCCGGGCGTGGCGCGGGCGAAAGCGATGACGCGCTCGTTGCCGCTGGCCGCCAGCGTCAGGCCGTGGTGGCTCTGCAGGGCAGGGTTGGCGCGGCGCAGCTGGTTCAGGCGGGCAATCTCGGCGCGGATGTTGCCGGGCTGGCGCCAGTCGCGTTGGCGCAGTTCGTATTTCTCCGAATCCAGGTATTCCTCCTTGCCCGGCACCGGCGCGGCCTCGCACAGTTCGAAGCCGCTGTACACGCCCCACAGGCCCGAGCCGAGCGCGGCCAGCGCGGCGCGGATCAGGAAGCCGCCGCGGCCGCTGGTCTGCAGGAACGCGGGGTTGATGTCCGGCGTGTTGACGAAGAAGTGCGGCCGGAAGAAATCGGCGGCCGGCGGCTGCGAGACCTCCTGCAGATAGGCTTGCAGCTCGGCCTTGTCGTTGCGCCAGGTGAAGTAGGTGTACGACTGCGTGAAGCCCACTTTCGCCAGCCGGTACATCATCTTGGGACGGGTGAAGGCCTCGGACAGGAACAGCACGTCCGGGTGGCGCGCGTGCACCTCGGCGATCAGCCATTGCCAGAACGGCAGCGGCTTGGTGTGCGGATTGTCGACCCGGAAGGTGCGCACGCCGTGCCCGGCCCAGAACAACACGATGTCGCGCAGCGCGCGCCACAGGCCGAGTTTGCGGGCGCGGCGCGGCGGCGGGCCGTAGAACGCCACGTTGACGATGTCCTGATATTTCTTGGGCGGATTCTCGGCATAACGCAACGAGCCGTCCGGACGCCACGAGAACCAGTCCGGATGGCGGGCCAGCCAGGGATGGTCGGGCGAGCACTGGATGGCGAAGTCCAGCGCCATTTCCAGGCCGTGGTCGCGGGCGGCCCGCACCAGCCGCAGGAAATCCGCCAGGGTGCCCAGGCGCGGCTCGATGGCGTCGTGGCCGCCGTCCGGCGAGCCGATGGCGTAGGGGCTGCCGACGTCGTCGGGACCGGCCTGCAGGCTGTTGTTGCGGCCTTTGCGGTTGGCCAGGCCGATGGGGTGGACCGGCGGCAGGTAGAGCACGTCGAACCCCATCTCGCGGATGTCGGGCAGGCGCGCGATGACGTCGTCGAAAGTGCCGTGGCGGCCCGGTTCGGCCGCCTGCGAGCGCGGAAACAGTTCGTACCAGGCGGCGTGGGTGGCCTGCGGCCGGTCGACCCACAGCGGGTAGGGCGCCGACACGGATTGGAACGGCCGGCCGTCGTGGGCGCGCATGGCCTGCGCCAGCGCGGGGCTGAGCAGCATCCCGATCAGCGCGGCGTCGGGTTCGGCGTCGACTTCGGGCGCCGCGCAGGCGCGCAGGGCGCGCTTGATGAGGCCGGCGCCGGGGCCGGACGCGGCATCCTGGCCGGCGCGCTGGTCGGCTTCGCGCAGCAGTTGCAGGCCTTCCTGGCGCTCCAGCCGCAGGCTCACGCCGGCCGCGTGCTTGACTTCGAACTCATGCCGGAACGTCTCCCAGCCGTCATGCCAGGCGGTCACCTGGAACGTGTGCGGGCCGATGCGGGCGGGACGGAAGGCCGCCTCCCAGCGGTCGTTGCCGGTCAGCGTCAGGGGCACGCTGCGCCAGGCTGCTTCGTCGTCGGCGCGCCAGCGCAATTCGGCCGCCAGGCGGTCGTGGCCGTCCATCAGGATGTCGGCGCCCACGCGCACCTGCTCGTGCACGCGGCACTTGACCGGATGCGCGCCGCCATCGACGGCGGGCGAGACCTGTTCGATGGCCACGCGGGCCGCGGCGCCGCCTTCGCCGCGCAGCCCGGCCGCCACGCGCGGCGCGGCGCAGACCGGCGCGCCGGCGGCGACCTCATAGCGGACGCAGGCGGCCGCCGCCAGGACACCGTCCGACGCCGCGCCGTCGGCGGGTTCGAGGGAGCCGGCCGGCAGCAGGCGCGCGGCGACATCCCAGTCGATCCTTGCGGGAGTGCTGTCAGCGGGATTGAGCGCCAGCAGCGCGGCGCCGGCGGCCAGCTCGCGCGCCATCAGCGTGGCGGCGCCGTCACGGCCGACGACGATGGCCGGCGGGCCGGCCGCGCGCGCTGCCTGCAGCCAGGCGTTGATGCCGGCGGCGCCGGCGCCACGGTCGGCGTCACCGGCCAGCCAGCCCGCGCCGCTCAGCGCGGCGCTCCAACCGCGGCGCGCATCGGCGGCCCGTCCGCCGGTGGGCGGGGCGTCATCCGCGCCATCGCCGTCGAGCGCGCAAGCGGGGGCGATCACCGGGGCCACGGCGCGCAGGCGTTCCAGTTCCTCGGCCAGCCAGGCGGCGCGGAAGTCCCACCAGGGCAGCGACGAGAATACGCCGTCGAAGCCGGCGTCGCGCAGGCGGGCCAGCGCCGCCGGCGCCAGGCCCGGCGTCCACGCCAGGCAGCACAGCGCGCCATTGGCCTGGCGCGACGGCGCGAACAGGGCGCGCCAGGCCCGCGCGTCGAGCGCGGGCGGCGGCGGCACCACGTAGCCGGCCACGCCGGCCCGGGTCCAGCGCAGCAGGCGCGCCGCCCAGGCGGCCATGAAGCCCGCGGGCGGATCGTCGCGCAATTGCCGCACGCCATGCTCGCTCAGCGGCAGGCGGGGGTCGCGCGCCGGATCGTCGGGCGGCTCGCGGTACCAGGCGGCGGGCGCGGTGTCATCGCGCGCGTCGCGCGCCACCCGCTGCAACTCCAGCCGCAGCAGCAACGCCAGGCCATGTCGCGCGGCGCTGTCCGCCTCGCGCGCCAGCCGCGCCGACAGCGGCTC
>NZ_CYTU01000001.1:503705-566571 GCF_001299375.1 Achromobacter sp. 2789STDY5608621
CAGGCCGGACCGCGCGTAATAGATGCGAGGCGCGTTGCCGAACGTCGGAGGCGTCGCCATGGCTCGGCCCCTACACCGGCGCGCCGGCCGTCAGGGATGACGTCCGCTGCGCCCGGCCGGCGCGGGGCGCAGCCGCCTCGGGCTGCGGCTGGGCTTCGGCGGTGACGGGCGCAGCCCGGGTTAGGGAGCGGAACAGCTCCAGGTATTGCGTGACCGCGGGGCGCCAACTGAAATCCGCGGTCATGGCATTGCGCTGCATGGCGCGCCATAAGGTCGGATGTGCGTGCAACTGGACCGCGCGGTCGATGGCCGCGAGCATGTCCTCGGGCGCGCAGCCGTCGAACAGGACGCCGGTGGCGCGGGCCATGGCGGTCAGCGGCTGACGCGGGCCTGGGTCGTCGATCGTGTCCGCCATGCCGCCCACCCGTGAGCCGATCGGCAAGGTGCCGTAGCGCATGGCGTACAGCGGCGTCAGGCCGAACGGCTCGAAGCGGCTGCCGTGCAACAGGACGTCGCCGCCGGCGTGCAGGCGGTGGGCGCCGGCCTCGTCGTAGCCGATGCGCACGGCGCAGCGCCGCGGATAGCGTGGACCCAGCTCGCGCAGCGCGGACTCCAGGTGCCGTTCGCCCTGACCCAGCACCGCCACCTGCAATGCCGGATGCGCATCCAGCGCGCGCGGCAGGGCCTGCGCCGCGACGTCGGCCATCTTCTGGCCGGTCAGCCGGCTGCACAGGATCAGCAGCAGCGCCTGCGGGTCTTCGCGCAGGCCGTACTCGTGCTGCGCGGCGGCTTTGCACAGGCGCTTGTTGGCCAGGTCCGCGGCGCTGTAGCGCAGCGGTCCCAGGTGCGGGTCGCGCGTCGGGTTCCAGAGGTGGGTGTCGATGCCGTTGGGAATGGCCAGCAGCTCCGCCGCGCGCGTCTGCAGCGTGGCTTCCAGTCCGCAGCCGAACTCGGGTGTCAGGATTTCCCGCGCATAGCGGTGGCTGACGGTCGTGATGCGGTCGGCATAGCGGATGCCCGCCTTCATGAGATTGAGCCGGCCCCAGGCCAACGCGCCCGCTTCGCCGCAGAAGGGCGGCGGCAGGCCCAGTCGCGCCGCGTCCTCGACGGGCGCATGGCCCTGGAAGGCGAGATTGTGGATAGTAAGCACGCTCTTGACGTCCTCGACCCCGGCGGCCCGCAGCAGCAGCGGCGTCAGCGCCGCGTGCCAGTCATGGGCGTGCACCACGTCGGGGCGCGGGAGGCCCGGCAGGCCCTGCGCCACGCGCACGGCGGCATGCGACAGGGCGGCATAGCGCAGGGCGTTGTCGACATGCTCCTGGCCGTTGTCGTCCAGATACAGATGGGCGCGGTCATACAGGGCGTCGTTTTCCAGCAGCAGGAACGACAGGCCCGATTGCGGGCAGATGCCCGCCAGCAGCCGGGCGTCGCCGCCGGGCAAGCCGGGCAGGTGGGCGACCAGGCGGGCGTCGGGCAGGCGCCGCGCGACGCCGCGATAGGCGGGCAGCAGCAGCGTCGGCGGGGTGTGCGCCTGGGCCAGCGCGCGCGCCATGCCGGTGATGGCGTCGCCCAGCCCCCCGGTCTTGGCCAGGGGGAACGCTTCGGCCGCCACGATGAGAATTTCTGTTGGCACCATGCTTGCTCCGGAGTCGGCGGAAGGCCACGGGAACGGGCCCGCTCCGCAAGACCTCGTTCCAAGCAAGTGCCATGCCCGGCGTCGAGCGCTTGGCGACGGGGACGGTACGCGCGGCGCGGCCGTCGTTGTTGCCGCTTTTTGTAATGAAGGGTCTGGCCGGCTAACCCGGCTGCGGATTGCGCTTGCGCCAGGTGAGACGCGCTTCGACCACGGTGAACGCCAACAGGGCCAGACTCAGCGGCGCCAGCGCGTACAGGGCGCGGTAGCCCAGCGCCGCGCCCAGCACTTCGGCCGCCGGCAGGCGCGAGGACAGGGCGGCCACGAATATCGCCTCGGTGGTGCCCAGGCCGCCCGGCACCCGCGTGATGACTGCCGCGAAGCTGGTGCACAGCAGGATGCCCAGCACCATCGGGTAGCCCACCTTGCCTTGCAGCAACACATACATGATGGCGCCCATCAGCATCCATGACAGCGCCGCCGTCACGCTCTGCAATACCGCCAGGCGACCGCGCGGCAACGCCACGCGTTGCCCCATCCACGTCACCGCGCGGCGGCTGGCGCGCACGCAGATCCAGACATACATCGCGGTCGCGGCCAGCAAGCCCAGGCCGACCAGGCGCAGCACCCCCGCGCCGATTTCCCAGCCCGGCGGCGCCGCCAGCGCGCCGCTGGCGAACACCACGCCCGCCACCCAGCCGTAACCGATCCAGTTCGACAGCGCCGAGAACAGCGCCACCCGCGTGGCGACGGCCTTGCGGCAGCCCAGCCGGGTGTACAGGCGCAGGCGCGCGCCCAGCCCGCCCAGCAGCACGCCCAGGTTCAGATTCAACGCATAGCTCAGCATGGCCACGCCCAGGACCCGGGGCCAGGGCAGGGTGTGGCTGGTGTAGCGCCGGGCCAGCAGGTCCAGGCAGGCGTAGGCCAGATAAGCGGGCAGCACCAGCGCCGCGGCCAGCAGCACCGCGGCGCGCGGGATGCGGCGCACCGCCTGCCACACCTGGGGCCAGTCGACCGAACTGCCGAAATACGCCAGCAGGCCCGCCGCCAGCGCCAGCACGACCCACGGCAGCCATCGCTTGACGCGGGGCCAGCGGCGGCGGGCGGCGCGCATCAGGCGCGAACGGTACAGGCTCACAGCGCCTCGCCCTCGCGCTGCCCGACCTCGTCCAGGGTGCGCAGGCGCGGCTTGTGCGCCGGCAAGGCCCCGGCCCAGGCGGGAAAGCGGCGCAGGAAATGGAACACCACCACGCCGACCCAGAAGCGCCGCAGGCGCCGCCGCGAGCCGGGCTGCATGCGCACTGCCTTGCAGTCGTCGGCAATCAGGCGCTCCAGGCTGGCGCGCAGGTCGGCGTTCAGCGCGGCGTCGCGGGCCACCACGTTCGCTTCCAGGTTCAGGGCCAGGCTGAGCGGGTCCAGATTGCTCGAGCCGACGGTGGACCAATCGGTGTCGACGCAGGCCACCTTGGCGTGCAGCGGGCGCTTGCAGTACTCGAAGATCTCGACGCCGGCGTCGATCAGGTAGTCGTACAGCATGCTGGCGGCCAGTTGCGCCACCAGCATGTCGGGCTCGCCTTGCAGCAGCAGGCGCACCCGCACGCCGCGGCGCGCGGCCTGGGCCAGGTCGTGCAGCAGGCGGTAGCCGGGAAAGAAATAGGCGTTGGCGATCAGCACGTCCTGGCGCGCCGCGCGCAGCCCGGCTCGGTAATGACGCTCGATGTCGGTGCGGTGGCCCTGGTTGTCGCGCACCACCAGCCGGCCGCCGCCGTCGCCGGCCGGTACCGGTTCCAGGCGCGCGGGCCAGCGGCGGCGGCCGCGCCGGGGCCCGAGGGCCGCGCGGGCGTAGTCGGCCATGTCGGCGGCCAGCGGACCCTCCACCCGCACGGCATAGTCCTGCTTGGCCTGCGGGCCGTAGTCCCGCAGGTGGTCGGCCGAAAAGTTGATGCCGCCGATGAAGGCGCAGGCGCCGTCCACCGCGACGATCTTGCGGTGCATGCGGCGAAACAGGTTGGTGCGCACGCCGAACAGCCGCGGGCGCGGGTCGAACAGGTGCACGCGCACGCCGGCGCCGGTCAGCGCCGCCAGGAATGCCTCGGGCAACTGGTCCGAGCCATAGCCATCGGCCAGCAGGTCGACGCTGACGCCGCGTTGCGACGCGGCGATCAGGGCCTGTTGCAGCGCGCGGCCGACCACATCGTCGAACAGGATGAAGGTTTCGACCAGGATCTCGCGCGTGGCGCCGTCGATGGCGCCACGCACCGCGGGGAAATAGGCTTCGCCGTTTTCCAGCAGCGTGTAGCGGTTGCCGCTGCGCCAACCCAGGGCAATGTCCGTCATAGCGCGATCTCCGCCGCGATCGGCACGTGGTCGGACAGGCGCGACCACACTCGCGAGGCCAGCGGCACGGGGCGCCAGTCGCGCACGTTGCGCACGTAGATGCGGTCCAGGCGCAGCAGCGGCCAGCGCGCCGGGAACGTGCGGGCCGGCCGCCCCAGGCGCGAGGTGAAGACTTCCTGCACCCGGCAGTCGCGCATCAGCCGGTCGGCCTTCAGGCGCCAGTCGTTGAAATCGCCGGCGATGAGCAAAGCGTCGGCGGCCGGCACCTCGCGCGCCACCAGGCGGCACAGGCTGGCGATCTGTTGGCGGCGATGGCGCTCCAGCAGGCCCAGGTGCACGCAGATCGCGTGCACCGCGCGCGCGCCGCCGGGCAGTCGCAACACACAATGCAGCAGGCCGCGGCTTTCGTGGTCGCCGACGCTGACGTCATGATTCTCGAAGCGCGCGATCGGATAGCGCGACAGGACGGCGTTGCCGTGGTGGCCCGCCGGGTAGACCGCGTTGCGGCCATAGGCGAAATCGCGCCACAGCGTGTCGGCCAGGAACTCGTATTGCGATTGCGTCGGCCAGCGGCCCGCATGGCGCGCGGCCATGCCCTGGTGCTCGCCCACCACCTCTTGCAGGAACACCAGGTCCGGCGCCGCCGAGCGCAACGCTTCGCGCAGGTCGTGCAGCATGAAGCGGCGGTTGAAGCTGGTGTAGCCCTTGTGGGTATTGACGGTCAGCACCGTCAAGGTGGTGGCTTCGGGAACGGACATGGCGGCTCCAGGCGGGGAATCCCTGCCCCGAGCAAGTCCCGTGCCGGGCGCCAGGCGGCGGGCATGCCGCTTGCTGGAATGCGGCTCCATCCGGAATGGAAGCCGACAGCGCTTCCTTCCCGCTCCAGGAGTCGGCAATGACACAGAAGATTTTGCAGAACCGGCAGGCGGGCGCCGCCGCGGGTCCGCGCCCGGCCGACGCGCCCTCCGCCCCGAGACCGCCTGTCCCGCCGGATCAGTCGCCGGCCGAATCGCCGGACGTCGCGCCGCCCGCGCGGCGGGACCCGGACCGCCCCGAGCGCAGTCCGCCGGACAGCCTGCCCAACCCCATGCCGGACGTCGATCCGCAGCAGACACCGGGCATCGACCGGCTTGGCCCTGCCGCGGCCATCCCGCGCCTGCGCGAAACGCGCGCGCCAGCCTCTCGGCCGCGTGCTTCGGGCTTTTAGGAACCCTATTCATGGATATGTACTCGCCCGCCACGCTTCCTCTCGCCCCGCGCGCGCCGCGGTCGCGGCAAACGTCCAAGGGCGCGCGCGGTCCCGCGCGCCCGGTCCGCGCCCTCCCTCCCTTGAACGGGTTTTCCCATGACATCCCGGCATCGTTGGCGGCGCGCGTCGAAGCGCGCCTGGCGCAGGCGCGGCGGCAGGCGTGGATGGCGCGCCTGTGGTCGGGCGATGCATCGCTCTGGACCGGCGCGGACGAGAACCGCTGGCTCGGCTGGCTGCGGCCGGGGGCGGCGCCAGGCAGCATGGGCCGGCTGGCGTCCGCCTGCCGCCGGCTGTGCGTGGCGGGCTTCTCGGATGCCGTATTGCTGGGCATGGGCGGCGCGACATTGGGCGCCGAAGCGCTGGCCCGCATTCTCGGCGTGGCCGGCGGCGGCCTGCGGCTGCGCGTGCTCGATTCCACCGACCCGGCGCAGATTCTCGCGCTCCAGGCGCAATTGGATCTGACGCGCACGCTGTTCGTGGTCGCCAGCAAGTCCGGCGCCACGCTGGAGTCGGGCATGCTGGCGGCCTATTTCCACCAGCGCGTGGTGGACCTGCTCGGGCGCCAGGAGGCCGGCCGGCGCTTTGTCGCCATTACCGATCCCGGCACGCCGCTGCAGGCGCGCGCGCAGCGCGAGGGCTATGCCGCGGTGTTCGAGGGCAATCCCGCGGTCGGGGGACGCAGTTCGGTGCTGTCGCCGTTCGGCCTGGTGGCGGCGGCACTGCTGGGCCACGATCCGGCCAGCCTGGCGCGCGCGGCCCAGCCCATGCGGCGCGCTTGCGCGCGTCATGCCGCGGCGCATCGCAATCCCGGGCTGGTGCTGGGCCTGCTGCTGGGAGAAGCGGCGCTGGCCGGACGCGACAAGGTCACGCTGCTGGCCGATCCCGGGCTGCGGGCGCTGGGCGGCTGGCTGGAGCAATTGCTGGCCGAATCGACCGGCAAGCAGGGCAAGGGCCTGGTGCCGATCGCGGATGAACCCCTGGCCGCACCCTCGCGGTATGGCCCCGACCGGCTGTTCGTGCACCTGGCCAGCACCGCCGCGCCCGACGCCGGGCTGGCCGCGCGCGCGCGCGAGCTGGCGGCGGCCGGTTTCCCGGTGCTGGTCTGCCGCTGCGGCCCGGGGCTGGCCGTGGCGCAGGAATTCTTCCGTTGGGAAGTAGCCACCGCGATCGCCGCCGCGGTGCTGGGCGTCAATCCGTTCGATCAGCCCGACGTGGAGGCCAGCAAGGCGCGCACGCGCGCCCTGTCGGTGGCCGCGGGGCCCGCGGCGGTGGCCGGGGGCGGCGAGCTGTTGCGGGTGGAGGGGGCGCTGGCCTTCCATGGCGAGCCCGCTTCGTCCCCGTCGGCGGCGGCGTTGCTGGCGGCCCATCTGGCGCATGCGGCGCGGGCGGGCGACTACGTGGCCCTGCTGGCCTACCTGCCGCGCGATGCGGCGTGTGAAAGCTGGCTGGCTGGCGCGCGCGGCGACATCATGCGCGCCACCGGCGTGGCCACCCAGGGCGGATTCGGGCCGCGCTATCTGCACTCGTGCGGCCAGCTGCACAAGGGCGGCCGGGCCGGCGGGCGGTTCCTCTTCATCACGGCGCAGGCGCCGGGCGAGCTGGTGGCGCCCGGCCATGCGGCGGACTTCGGCGCCACGCAGCGCGCACAGGCGTTCGGCGACATGGAAGAGCTGAGGGCGCGAGGCCGCCGTTGCCTGCGCGTCCACATCAGCGGCGACCTGCACGCGGGCCTGGCGCAACTGGGGGACCTGCTGCGCCAGGCGCTGGCGCCAGGCGTTGCCGGCCATCCTGGCCGGGCGCGCCATGCCGCGGCGGCCATGCCCCTGTCGGGCGCGGCCAGGGTTCCACATCGGAGGTAGTCCATCATGAAGACCGTAAACATCATCGCCACCGCTCTCCTCGTCAACGCGCTGGCCGCGGCCAGCGGCTGGGCCCAGTCGCGGCCGCCGGACGGCGCGGCCATGCCGGCGCCGAGCGCCACGCCGGGCAATGCCGCTCCCGCGACCCTGCCCAAGCCCGGTTCGACCACGCCGTCCAGGCCCGGCGAACTGCGGGCCCCGCCGCGCAACCCGTCGGCGGCGCAACCGGGCAAGGCCGGGCCGGCACCCGCGCAGAAGACGCCTCCCCCGCAGGGCGAACCCCGCCCCGCCAAGGAAAAGCGGCCGTCCGAACGCCTGGGCGGCGAGGGCGGCACGGACAGCCGCGGAGCGCCGCGCAGCCAGGGCGGCACCGGTTCGACCGGCCAGGGCGGCATGCCCGGCTCGGGCGCCTCGGCCGGCTCCGGCGGGGGCGCCGACACGCGTTAATGGCGCGGCGGCGGCCGGACCACGTGCAGCGTGCGCTCCGGCAGCGCCAGCGCGATGCCGGCGGCTTGCAGGTCGCGCATCACGCCCAGGTAGATGGCCTGCTGCAGGTCCATGAACTGGTTGTAGTCCGCGCTCATCACGTAATAGACCGCCTCGAACTCCAGCGCGCTCTCGGCCAGCCGGGCCAGGTGCGCGCGGTCGAAGCGGGTATCCGGCTGCCGCTCGATCTGGGCGCGGATGATGGCGGGCACCGCCGCCACCTGCTCGACCGGCGTGCGATAGGTGACGCGGATGGAGAACACGATACGGCGCTGCTGCATGCGTTTGTAGTTCTGGATGGTCTGCTTGAGCAGTTCCGTGTTGGAACAGACGATCTGCTCGCCGCCCAGGCTGCGGATGCGCGTGGTCTTGAGGCCGACGTGTTCGATGCTGCCGGCGACCTGGCCGAACACGATGAAATCGCCGGCCTCGAAGGGCTTGTCCAGGCCGATCGAGATGGAGGCGAACAGATCGCTCAGGATGGTCTGCACCGCCAGCGCCACCGCGACACCGCCGATTCCCAGGCTGGCGACCAGCGCGGTGATGTTGACGCCGACATTGTCCAGCATCGCCAGCAGCACGATGACCCAGACCAGCGCGCGCAACAGGAACGACAGCAGCGTGGCCGTGATGGAGCCGGCGCGCCCGCGCGCCGCCACCGCCTCGCTCAGGCCTGCCTCGATGCCGCGGTCGAGCCACAGCGCCAGTTGTAACGCGATCAGCACGAACCAGAGATGGCCCGCGCCGAAACCGCTGCCCGGCAGCGGCGCGCCGACCACGTCGACCGCGATCAGCAGCGAGGCCAATGCCAGGATCAGCCAGCTCGTGCGCAACAGCACCCGCGAAGCCGCGCCGGCCACGCCGTGTCCGGAGGGTTGCGCCAGCCGGTCGAGCCGCGCGCGCGCCAACCGCAAGGCAAGCTTGAGGGCGACAAACAGCGCCGCGCCCGCCACGAGGGCGGCGAGCCACAGCGCAACGGGATGTTCGGCGGGCACGAAGGGGCGGGAAAGCCAGGAAGAAAGCACGGCGCCTCCGGATGCGGGCAATTGCGCAAAGCAGCAATTGCCATGCCGGCCGGGCGCGGCGCGTACCTGACGGCCCGGGCGATGCGCTTCAGGCGGCCAGGCGCATGGCCAGGTTGAACATCACCAGCAGCGCGGTGCCCAGCGCCCAGAGCAGCAACCCCAGCAACAGCCCCAGGGACAGCAGCCGGCGCGGCGCGGGCGCGGCAGCCGGGGGCAGGGAAGGCGCGCCCAATGCCGGGTCGACCAGGGGCGAAGGCGCGGCCGTTTCGGGTGTGATCATGGCAGGTCCTGTCAATCGAAGGCCCACCCCAGGGTCAGGGGGGGGGATTCCAGACCGACGCCTGCCGGTATTGCTCGGCACGCGCCAACGTCCGATAGAAATCGGCGCCGGCGCCGATCAGCATCTCCATGTCTCCGGCGGAGAGCTTGCCCTGCAGGTCCACCAGGCACCTGGCGTAGTCGGAGAGCACCTCCGGCCAGTCGTTCAGATGCCTGTCGGAAACGGGGGTCGCCAACATGCGCGCCAGAAGCTCATCGCGGTCCATATGCTAGCCATATCCGTCGCGATCACTGCTTTTCCGTACTTTGTTTGAGTGACTTGGCCATTTGCAGGTGTTGCTGCAAGGTGGGCAGCGTCTGGATGGCGAACTGCCTGATGTCCGGGTCCTTGACCTCGTTGGAGGCCTTCTCGAACAGTTCGACGGCCTGCTCGTGCGCGCCGACGCCGATCTCGTCGGCATACGCCTTGTCGAAGCCGTCATCGCGCAGCCCCAGGGCCTGCAAGCGCGCCTTCTGCATCACGGACGGGCCGGTGGGCGCGTCATAGCCTTTGTGCTTGGCCAAGGCGGCCAGTTCCTGGCCGGCCTTGCCGTGGTCCTCGATCATCTTCTGCGCGAAGCGCTTGACCTCGGGGCTGCGCGCCTTGTCCAGCGCCAGCCGGCTACCCTCGACTTCCAGGTGGCCCGCCTGCGCCGCGTTTTCCAGGAAGTCGCGGTCGCCACTGTCCAGCCGCGTTTCCGCCTGGGCCGAAGGCGCGGCTTGCGCCAGCGCGGCCTGCGGCCCGCCCAGCGCGAACAACAGCAGGGCTATCGGGGTGAGAAGGCGGATTTTCATGGCGTACTCCCGTGGGATTGCGTGCGCGGCGCATCGGGGGGATGGCCGTTGAGAAACAGCAGTAGCAATCCATGTTCCCGCCGACCGCAACGGGTCCGCGCGGCCACCGCCTCGGCAACCGCGCGGTCCGTGCCGAGGCGGGCGGTACTTTTTACCGATTTGCAGGGGGGGCGCGGCGCGCTGGCCGGGTCGGCCTGCCGCCGGCAGGCGGGGCTGGCGGGCGCAGGGCGTGAAAAAGGGGGCATGGCCCCCGGGGTGGCACGGGCGGGACTACATCCGCGCTCGTGAATGCTGCTGGTCCTGCCAGCCGGCCTCCCAGGCTCGCACCTTCGCCAGCCATTGGGTCAGCGGTTCGCGGGTCCAGGTCGGCATCAGCTCAAGCCTGAAATAGGGGCAGTCCAGTTTCACGGCGCCCTGTTCCGCGGCGCTAGAACCTTGCCTTCTGATGTCGTCATACATTGAGTCTCCCCAACGTTAGAGTGAGCCATCAGCTTGCGCGCAGTTCGCGGCGGCGTCGATGTTTATTACGTAACGACACATTGTTGCGCAAGCCGATGGCCGACCCGCCTCAGTACTGATAGCGCAGCGTCAGCATTACGCTACGCGGCTGGCCGTAATAGTTCTGCCGCGCGGCGCCGCCGAGTTTCTCGTAGTACTTGCGATCGAACAGGTTGTCGACCGTGAGCGTGCCCTCGAGGTGGCGGTTGTAGCGATAGCCGATCTGGGCCGAGACGAGGGCATAGCTGCCCTGGTCCCAACGCACCTTGCCGCTTTGCAGGTAGTTGCCGCTGTTCCAGCGCACGCCCGTGCCGACGCTGAACCCTTCCAGCGCCGGCTGGGTGAAGCGGTAGCGCGTCCAGAGGTTGATGGCGTGGCGCGGCGTGATGGTGCTGTACGAGAGCCCTTCGGTGCCCGGGGCCGCCTCCAGATACTTGGTCTGCGTGTAGGCGTAGCCCGCCACGATGTCCCAGTTCGACAGCAGCGAACCGCTGACCTCGGTCTCGAAGCCCTGGCTGCGCACCTTGCCCGCCGCCACCGAATACATCGGATTGTTCAGGTCGCTCATCGCCCGGTTGCGGTCCAGGATCTGGAACAGCGCGGCATGCGCGTTGAGCCTGCCGTCCATGAACGCGCCCTTCAGGCCGGTCTCGATCTGGCGTCCGACGCGCGGCGCCAGCGTGTTGCCCTGCGCGTCGATATCGGTCTGCGGCTGGAAGATGCTGGTGTAGCTCGCATAGGCCGACAGCTGCGGGGTGAGGTCATACACCACGCCGGCATACGGCGTGGTGCGCGCGGCGATGCGCGTCTCGGCCTGGCTGAAGTCGCCGAAGTACTGGTTGGCGTTGCGCGCGTCGTTCTTCCACCAGGCCAGGCGGGCGCCCGCGATGATCTTCAGATGGTCGGTCGCCTGGAAATTGGCGCGGGTATACAGGCCGAACTCGCTGGTGCGCCCGTCGTTGCCGTTGACCTGCTCCATGTCGGGCCGCGCCATGTCGGTGACCGGCTCGTACACGTTGGTCGGGAACACCGTGCCGCCGCCATAGGTGAAGCGCTTGCGCGTGTAGCTGTAGTCGGCGCCCAGCAGCAGGCTGTGCTCGCGGCCGAAGGCCTCGATCGGCAGGTTCAGGTTGGCGTCCGCGCCCGTTGTCTTCCAGTGGTTGCGGTACGACCAGGCGATGAGGTTGGAATCGCCGTTGAGCGGATTGACGGCCCGGTTGGGCCAGGTGGTCAGGCGCGTGGGCGTGTCGGTATCGCGGTGGAACACGCTCGCCTTGACGACGCCGCCGCCCGCGAGCCGGTGCTCCAGGTCCGCGAAGATCTCGGTGGTGTCCTCTTCGATCTGGTTCCAGGCCGCGCTGAGGTTGGTGCCGCGGCGCACGTCGAGCAGCGAGCCGTCGGCATAGGCCGGCAGGCCGAACGCGGGGGTGGTGCGGGCGCGTTGATACGCCACGCCGGCCGCCAGCGTGGTGTGCGGCGTGAGATCGGCCTCGACGATGCCGTAGAGCGTCGGCCGCGTCGAATTCACCCGGTCCACGAACGAGCCGCGATCTTCGTAGGCGGCGATGAAGCGCCCGCGCACCTTGCCCTGGCTGTCGAAAGGCGTGCTCAGGTCGGCCACTGCCCGGTAGTAGTCCCACGATCCCGCGCTGGCCTGCGCGCCAAAGGCGAATTCCTGCAGGGGGCGCTTGCGCACGAGGTTCACGCTGCCGCCCGGCTCGCCGGTGCCTTGATACAGGCCGGACGGGCCGCGCAGCACTTCGATGCGATCGTAGATGGCGAGGTCGAAGCCCGCCGACAGGTTGCCCGCGCCCGCGGGCGAGCGCATGCCATCGACCTGGATCGAGTCGAGCGTATAGCCGCGGGAGATGAATCCCGAGATATTGCCGCCGCTCGCCAGCGTCTCGACGGTGATGCCGGTCACGTTGCGCATCGCGTCCGACAGGCTGTTGAGGTTCTGGTCATCGAGCTGCTGGCGGGTCACGACCGACACCGACTGCGGGATCTCCCTGAGCGTCTGCGCGCCCTTGCCGAGCGTGACCGCGTGGCTGGCGTACGAACCCGTTCCCTCGCTGGTGGCGCGCTCGGCCGCGCCCATGACGGTCACGGCCTCCAGCTGCGTGACCCCGCCTGGCGACGCGGCCTGCAAGGCATAGGTGCCCGCCCCGCTGGGCGCGGCGCGATAGCCGGTGCCCGCCAGCAGGCGGTCAAAGCCCTGCTGCACGCTCATCTCGCCCGAGAGGCCCGGACTCTGGCGGCCTGCCAGCCACGCGGGGTCATAGACGATCTGTACGCCCGCCGCGGCGGCGTAGCGCGCCAGCACCGTATCGAGCGGGCCCGCGCCGATCGCCACGGCTCGCATCTGCGAGGCCGGCGCCGCGCCGGCCTGCGCCGCGGACTGCGCACCTGCCGTCGCGCTCGCCATGGCCGTGCACCACAGCGCCGACCAGATCATTGCCTTGCGGGATCGCTTGCCCCGCGCTGCGCTTACACGTGCCATCACTCTTTCATCCTTTCATTGTCAAGCTGGAAGCGCCCGCATCCCCTCGATGCGGTCTCACTTCCTACTCCGCACGACAACGAAAAAGTGATCACCTCGATACGAATTTTTTCTGCGCGGCCTGCCTTGGCGGCCGATCAGGCGTCCGCCGGACCGACCGACACCCAGTAGCGCGTCAGGCGCCGCACCGCGATCGGCAGGCGGTCGGCCAGGGCGTGCAGGGCCGCATCGGTATCGCGCAGCGACAGCGCGCCCGACACGCGCAGCCCGGCGACCTCGGGCGAGCAGCGCAGCACGCCCGGACGATGCCGCGCGAGCTCGGCCACGACATCGGCCAGGCGCTGGTCGCGCACGACCAGCATGCCTTGCTCCCAGAGCGCCGCGCTGTCGTCCACGGGCGCGAGCGCGCCGGCCTGGCCGCGCGTGAAGCTGCCACGCTGGCCGGCGTCGATGCGCACCGGCGCGCCATGCGCCGGCCGCGCCAGCACCGCGTGCTCGAATACCATGACCTCGGTGCGATCGTCGATCAACCGCACCGAGAAGCGCGTGCCCAAGGCCTGCGCCTCGCCCTGCGGCGTCTGCACCACGAATGGCCGGTAGGCGCGCTGCGTCTCCTGGCCGGTGGTCACCAGCACCTCGCCCGCCACCAGCACCAGGCGGCGCTCGGCGGCGCCGTAGCGCAGGTCGACGGCGCTGCCGCTGTTCAAGACCAATCGCGTGCCATCGTCGAGGCTGCGGGTCAGCTGTTCCCCCGCGGCGGTGCGCAGGTCCGCGCGCCAGGCGGGCGCCTCACGCCATGCCAGCCAGCCGGACGGCGCCGCCACGCCCAGCCCCAGCATCGCGCGCAGCACGGCGCGGCGGCCCCGCCGCTTGCCGGTGGCGCGCAGCACGTCATGCCCGATCCGCGCCGGCAGCCCGTCGAACGCGCCCAGCACCTGTTCGGCGCGGCCCCAGGCCTGCGCATGGGCCTCGCCCTGCGCCAGCCAGCGCTCGAACGCCCGGCGCGTGTTCGCATCGGCGGGCTCGTAGCGCAGCCGGATCACCCAGCTGGCCGCTTCCTCGAGCAGCGCCTCGTTCATGCGGCGGCGCTCATGCAGGCCATCAGGGCCTTGTGCAGATGGCGCCGTACCGTGATGACGGGCTTGCCGGTCCGCTCGGCAATCTCCCGCAGCGTGAGCCCGTCGAGCTGGGCCAGCAGGAACATGTCGCGCGTCGCGGCCGGCAGGCGTTGCAGCATGGCGTCGATCGCCACCAGCGTCTGCACGATCATGAGACCGGCTTCCGGCGACGGCACCTGCGGCTCGGGCAGGTGCGCGATCGTTTCCAGATAGGCCTGTTGCACCGCGCGGCGGCGCCAATGGTCGATCAGCAGCCCCTTGGCGATATGCGTGATCAGCGCGCGCGGCTCCTCGCGCAAGACGGGCGGCCGGCGCGCGGCCATCAGCCGCACGAACGTGTCGTGCGCCAGATCGGCCGCGTCGCCGCTGTCGCCCAGCTTGCGATGGAGCCAGCCTTGCAGCCAGCCATGGTGATGGCGATAAAGCTGCTCGACCGCGGGGAGGGAAAGGGGGTCGGGAGATTGCAAGATGGCCGCTAGTGTAGCGAATGCGAATAAGAAATACTATTAATTGGAACCGACGAACCGTGGCGGGAATAAAGTTCGTCTTTATTGACGGATGGCGTTACAAGGGTCCCGTGGATACCCGATTCAGATAGCCGATCCGAGAAAACCGACATGACATCGCTGCAACAACGCTTCCTGGATCATCTTGCCGCTCGCGGCTGGACGGTGCGCCGGACGACGCCCGACCCGACCGCCGCGGCCGCGCCGGGCGACGCGCACGGCTATGGCGCATTCCTGGCGACCTTCACCGAATTGCACAACGCGACCCAGACACGCTGGTTCCTGAGCGCGGCCGACCATGACGGCACGGGGGACAGCGCTTTTCCTTGGCACGCCCTGCGCGATATCAGCCTGGAGGCGGCGCTGGACGATGGCGGCCGGCAGGCGGTCCTGGACTTCTGGAGCCAGCACACGCCGATCTACATGAGCGTTGCCGGCGACTACGAATTCCTGGCGATAGAACGCGACTCGGGCCGCATCGTGCACGGCATCGAGCCGGAATTCGAGGACACGCGCGACGTCGCCCCGAGCATCACGGCCCTGTTCGAAGACATGATCGCGGGCCGCGCCATGGTCATCGGTTTTTCGTGACGTCGGGATCTGCGGGATCCATGTCCGAAACTTCACTTTCGTGCACCGTTGCACAGAGGCTATAAAGCTTGCGGCGCGAAGGAAAACTCCGTGGTCCAGATAATTCCTCGCGTCGCATTCGACCGTATCGCCGTGGCCATTCATAGATCCGACAGGCCCACGCGTTAGCCCACGAGCGGCGCGATCACGGTCATTCCTGTCATCAAGCCTGTTCGGCTGCTTCTTGTTCGCGCCCACATCGGTGCGGCGCATTTTCATGTATCGAACTTATCTCGAATTGGTCAAGCCGGGCATTGTGGCCGGCAATCTGATATCTCTTGCCGGAGGCTACCTGCTCGCATCGCAGGGCGTCGTGGATGCAAGTCACCTTGCACTGGTGATATCCGGCGCAGCGCTCGTGATCGGCTCCGGCTGCGCCGCCAACAACGTGATTGACCGTGATATCGATCGGCTCATGGAACGCACCTATGCGCGTCCGATGGCTACCGGGAGCATTTCGATAAGGTCGGCGCTCGCCTTCACCTGTATTCTGGCTCTCATCGGGTTCTCGCTGTTGTATGCCGCGACGCATCGAATTGCGCCGCTGTTCCTGATGCTCATCGGATACGTTGTCTATGTCGGCCTGTACTCGCTTATCCTGAAGCGCAGATCGGTCCACGCCACGCTGGTCGGCAGCATATCGGGGGCGATCCCTCCCGTGGTGGGCTATTGCTCGGTGCGTGGAACCCTCGACACCGCGGCTGTCGCGCTCTTCGTGATCTTCGGGATATGGCAGATGCCTCATTCGTATGCCATCGCCCTGTTCAGGTGGAAGGACTACGAAGCGGCGTCCATCCCCGTCCTGCCCCTGGTGAAGGGGCGACATCATGCGAAGCGGCGTATCGTCCTGTACATCGCCGCCTTTCTCGTGGCCGCGCTTGCGCTTCCTGCGTTGGGATACGTGGGAAATCTCTACCTCTCAACGGTTCTCCTGAGCGGCGTCTACTGGCTGAAAACCGCGCTCGCGGGGTTCTCGGCCAGCGATGATGCGCGCTGGGCGCGGCGGGTGTTCGCGGCTTCCATCGCGGCGGTGGTACTGATCAGCGTGGCCATGTCCATCGATGCGGCTCGAGGAATTCAGCATTCCTGAAGATTGGGACGAATGAAATCCAGAAACGCCCTGACTCTCGCCGGCGCCTGGCGCGTGGGGAGCAGGGCGACCAGGGGAACCTGGGGCAGTGACCATCGCTCCAGGACATGGACAAGCCTGTCGCCGCTGGCTTCTCCGGCCTCGAACTTCAAGAGGGGCCCGACTCCGACTCCCGCGCGGACCAGGGATCGGATCATGCCGGAATCGCTGGCCGCCACCTTGCCCGATACCTGGACCCTCTCTTCCCGCGTGTCTGAGCGCAATACCCATTGGAACTCGCCTGTCGGCGCGCCGACCAGGCATTGATGCCGGGCCAGGTCGGCCGGCGTCCGCGGCGCGCCGTGTCTGTCGAGATAGGCGGCGGATGCATACAGGCGCGGCGTCATTGCGCTGATGACGTGGGCGATCAGGCTGGAACTCGGCTGCGGGCCGAAGCGCAGCGCGATGTCGCAAGTGCTGCTGATCGGGTCGACGCGCTGATTGCCCAGTTCGAAATGGCAATGGATGTCCGGATACCGGCGGTGGAAGGCGTCGATCACCGTCGGCATGAATACCTGGGCCAGCGAGGCCGGCAGCGACACGCTCAGTTGCCCGCCGGGACAGGCGATGCCGGCCTGCAACTGCTCATGCGCGACGCGCGCTTCATCGATGAGGTCCCGGCAACGCTCGAAGTAGAGCGCGCCGGCCTCGGTCAAGCCGATTTTCCGGGTGCTGCGCTTGAGCAGCGGCATCCCCAGATCGCGCTCCAGTCCGCTCACTCGCCGCGACAGCGTCGAGGGAGGCACGCCGAGCGCGGCGGCGGACAGGCTGAAGCTGCCCCGCCGCGCGACCTCGACGAACAGGGCGATGTCGTTCAGCTGTATGGTCGCCCGGGGCGCATCGGCCGATGCGCGGGCCACGGCGGGTTTCGCGGCCCGGCGTTCTGTTTTCATGCCTTACGCCCTCCGTCCAGAAACAAGCCGCCTCGAACCCATCCGGAAGACCGCGGGCTACCTGGCAACCACACGGTCGGCGCTGACAGACTCCCAGCCCCCGCCGAGCGCCTTGAACAGGTCCACCTGAGCATTTACGACCCGCGCTTCACCCTCGGCAAGCTGCGCCTGCGCGTCGGCGTAGGTGCGCTCCGCGTCCAGCAAGGCCAGGCTGTCGGCGCGCCCCTCCCGCGCCTGCGCCCGGACGATGCGCGCCACCTTCTCCGCCTGGTCCCGGGCCGCGGCCAGGGACACGCGCCGGTCCAGGCTCCGGGCGTAGTTCGAGAGCGCGGTTTCCGTCTCGCTCAAGGCCTGTATCACCGTCCCGTCGAACGCCGCCAGCGCGGCTTGGGCGTCGGCGGTGGCGCCATCGATACGGGCGCGGATCGCTTCCTGGTTCGGGAACGACCAGGACAGGAGCGGACCGGCCAGCCAGCGTAGCGGGCCGCTGCCGAAGAAGTCGTTCAGGCCCAGCCCGGCGGAGCCGACCGACGCGCCGATGGAGACGCGCGGGTAAAGCGCTGCCGTCGCCACGCCGATCCGGGCCGTTTCCGCCGCCAGTCGTCGCTCCGCGGCGCGCACGTCGGGACGCCGGGCGAGCAGAGCCATGCCGTTGCCGACAGGGATGGGCTGCAGGACCGTGGGCGGCGCCGCGAGCGCGGCGGCTTCGGGCGGGAGGTCCCTGGGCGATCGGCCGGTCAGCAGCGAGAGCCGGAACAGCTCGGCCTGGCGCTCGGCGACGATCCTGGGGATGTCAGCTCGTCGCTGGTCCCGAAGCGCCGCGATACGCGCGGTGTCCAGGGAAGTCGTCAGGCCCGCGTCCTCCCTGCTGGTCGTCACGCTGACCGAGCGTTCCAGCAGTTCCACGATCTGTCTTGCCACGGCCAGGCGATGCGCGGCGCTGGCGGCGCCCAGGTAGGCGCGGGTCGTCGCCGCCACGGTCGATACCCGCACGGCGTCCAGCTCGGCCTGCGCCGCCTGGTAATCGCCCCGTGACGCTTCGATGTTCCGTCTCACGCGGCCGAACAGGTCGACCTCATACGCCACGGATAGACCCGCATCGACAACGGTATTCTCGCGATCGACGCCGGGCGCGGCCTGGATGGCGGATTGCCGCTGCCGGTTCGCGCTTGCGCCAAGTTCGGTGCCCGGCAGCCGATCGGCGGAGGTTTGGCGAAGTTGGGCGCGCGCGCGGGCCAGCCGCGCGATCGCCACGCGCACGTCGGTGTTCGAGGCCAGGGCATCCTGCACCAGCCTGTCCAGCACCGGGTCCTCGTATAGCCTCCACCAGTCCGGGGAAACGGGAACGGCGTCGGGCGCGGTCGCATCGCTTCGGGACAGGAACGGCCCCGCCGCCGAAACCGGGATCGGCGGCTTTTCGTAGTCCGGGCCGACCGCGCACGCGCTCAGGAGCAGCGGTGCAACCAACATGGATAGGATGTGCAATCGAGTCACGTGAGGGTTCCTGGTTGGTCGTGTCGCGGTTCCAGCGAGCGGGCGCCCGCCCGTCGGGACAGCCGATCTCCGAGCGTGCGGCAAACGACGTAGAACGTGGGGGTATAGAGCAGGCCGAAGACGGTGACGCCGACCATGCCAAAGAAAACGGAGGTGCCCAATGCCTGCCTCAGCTCGGCGCCCGCGCCCGAGGCCACGAGCATGGGCACGGCGCCAAGAATGAAGGCAAAGCTCGTCATCAGGATCGGGCGCAAGCGGGTCTGCGCGGCGCGCACCGCCGCGGCGGCCGGGCTCAGGCCGTCTTCCTCTTCCGCCTGTTTCGCGAACTCGACCACCAGGATCGCGTTCTTGGCGGCAAGGGCGATCAGCACCACGAGACCGATCTGCGTCAGGACGTTGTTGTCCATCCCGCGCAGATTGACGCCGACCATGGCCGCAAGCAGGCACATGGGGACGATGAGGATGATGGCCAGGGGCAGGGTGAGGCTTTCATATTGGGCGGCCAACACCAGGAACACGAACACCACCGCCAGCGCGAAGACGAGGCCTGCCGTGTTGCCCGCGATCTTCTGCTGGAACGCGATGCCCGTCCATTCGTAGCCGTATCCCGAGGGCAGCGTCTCGCCGGCGAGCCTTTCCATCGTGGCGAGCGACCTGCCCGTGGAAGAGCCCGGCGCGGTGTCTCCGTCCACCTCGACCGCGGGGAACAGGTTGTAGCGCACCACCCGGAACGGCCCGGTTTCGCTCTTGAACGTGGCCACCGAGCCGATGGGCACCATTGCCCCGCTGTCGGAGCGCGTCTTCAGATTGGCGATGTCGGATTCGCTGTTGCGCTGGCCTTGTTCGGCCTGCGCGATCACCCGGAACGTGCGTCCCAGCAGGTTGAAGTCATTCACATAGGCCGATCCCAGATAGACTTGCAGCGCTTCGAAGACGCGATCCGGCGGGACGCCCAGCGCCTCGGCCTTGCGCCGGTCGATGTCGGCGAAGATGCGGGGCGTGGCTGTGTTGAAGAACGAGTAGACCTGCGATAGCCCCTCGGTGCCGTTCGCCTTGGCCATGAGCTGATCGGCAGCCGAACCGAGCGGCTTGTAGCCGTGGCCGCCACGATCCTGCACCATCATCCGGTAGCCGCCCGCCGAGCCGATGCCGTCGATCAGCGGAGGGGGAATGATGAGCACCCGCGCCTGATCAATGTCCGCGACGGACTTGCGGGCTTCATCCAGGATGGCGCTGGCGGGGCGGGACCGTTCTTCGAATGGCTTGAGCGGGATGAAGGCGGTGGCGGTGTTCGGCGAATTCGTATTCGACGCGGCGTCGTAGCCGGGCAGCATGATCGTGCCGCGAATCCCGTCGATCTTCAGCAGCCGCCTGGATACCTCCTGCACGACGGCATCGGTGCGCGCCAGCGAGGCGCCCGGCGGCAGTTGCGTGATCGATATCAGATAGCTCTGGTCCTGCGCGGGAATGAAACCGGTGGGCGTGACCCAGAATATGCCTATGGTTGCCAGCACGAGTCCGCCATAGCTGACCAGGACGCGCTTCGGACGCGCCACCAGCCACTGCGTCAATCGGCCATAGCGGGCGCTGAACCGGTCGAATCGCTCATTGAACCCGTCGCCGGCAAGCTGCAGGCGCCGGACGAGAGGATGCCGGCTTTTCTCCTTTTTGTGTGGCCGCAGCAGCACCGCGGCCAAGGCAGGCGACAGCGTCAGCGACAAGACGAGGGAAATGACGGTGGCGCCGGAAATGGTGAGCGCGAACTGCTTGTAGAACGCCCCGGAAAGGCCGGTCAGAAAGAACGTGGGAATGAATACCGCGCAAAGCACCAGCACGATGGCCACCAGGGCCGCCGACACTTCGTCCATCGAGACGCGCGCGGCTTCCAGCGGGCTCAGGCCCCGCGCCAGGTTTCGTTCCACGTTTTCCACGACGACGATGGCGTCGTCCACGACGATGCCGATCGCCAGGACCAGGCCGAACAGCGACAGACTGTTCAAGCTGTAGCCAAACACGGCCAGCAAGGCGAAGGTGCCCACCAGCGAGATGGGAATCGCCACGACGGGGATGATTGCGGCGCGCCAGTTCTGAAGGAAAACGAAGATGACCAGAACAACGAGGGCCGCGGCTTCGAAAAGCGTCTCCCGGACCGCTTCGGTGGATTGCGCGATGAAGCGCGTCGAGTTCCACATGATCCGGTACTCAAGACCGGGTGGAAACGCCTTTGCCGCCGCCTGCATCTCGCGTTCGAGGGTGATGCCGGTCTCAAGCGCGTTCGTGCCAGGCCGCTGGAAAATGGCGATCATGACCGATGGCTTGCCCGAAAGATAGGAATTGGTTCCGTAGTCGTCGGCGCCCAGTTCGACGCGCGCGACGTCGCGAACGCGCGTCTGGCGGCCAGCGGAATCCGTGCGGATCACAATGTCGGCGAACTGCTCCGGCTCGCTCAGCCTCCCCTGCGTTCGGACGTTCAGCTGGAAGGCCTGGGCGCCCGGGTTGGGCGGCTGGCCCAGCGCCCCGGAGGCGACCTGCACGTTCTGGGCGCGCATGGCGGCGACAATCTCCCCGGCCGTCAGCTCAAGCGCGGCGGCGCGCCGCGGATCGATCCAGACCCGCATGGCCACTTCGCGGCTACCGAAAATCCGGGCCTCGCCGACACCGTCGATGCGGCTCAGCTTGTCGCGCAGCTGGGTGAGCGCGTAGTTCGAAAGATAGGCTTGATCCAGCGAGCCATCCGGAGAGACCAGGTTGATCGCCATCAGGGCGCTTGGCGAGGTCTTGCGGGTGGTGACTCCCAGCCGCTGCACCTCTTGCGGCAGGCGCGGCACGGCCGCCGCAACCCGGTTCTGCACGAGCATCTGGGCGGCGTCGAGATCGGTCCCGACCTTGAACGTAATCGATATGGCCACCTTTCCGTCCGCCGTGGACTGGCTGGACTGGTAAAGCATGTTCTCCACGCCATTGATTTCCTGCTCGATGGGCGCGGCAACGGTTTCCGCGACGGTTTCCGCCGAGGCGCCGGGGTAGGTGGCGGAAACGACGACGGTGGGCGGAATGATGTCCGGGTATTGCGCAACGGGAAGCGCGAAATAGGAGATCGCACCCACAATCGTGATGACGATCGCCAGCACCGCGGCGAATATCGGGCGCGTAATGAAGAAGCGCGACAGGCGCATGAGATTTTTTCCTTTATGGCAGCCGCCGGGGCCTCGTTACGACGCGAACGCCGGTGGTTCCGGCTTCGTTTGCACCTTCGCGCCCGGAATGGCGTGTTGCAGTCCGCCGACAATCACTCTGTCGTCGGCGGCCAGGCCGGCACGCACGATCCGGAGCCCGTCGACGAGCGGGCCGAGTTCGACGGTCCTGACCAGTACCGTGTCCTCGGCGGAAACGGTGAGAACCGTCTTGCGCGTCTGATCGATCTGGACCGCGGAGTCGGGAATCAGCAAGGCAGGCGCGCCGGCCCCGCTTGCCAGCCGCATGTTTCCGAACAAACCGGGCGTCAGGAACAATTTCGGATTCGCGACCACGGCGCGCATTCGTATGGTCCCCGAGCGAGGGTCGATCCCGTTATCCGTGAAGTCGAGCTTTCCGCGCCAGGTGTAGTCGGGTTCATCCTGAAGCCGCACCTCGACCTGGGTTTGCGCCGCGCTCGGTTCCCCGGCACGCATGGCTTTCAGGTACAAGGCTTCGGATGCGTCGAATGTGAAATAGATCGGGTCCAGCGCATTGATGGTGGTCAGGCGGGTGCCGTTTCCCGCTTCTCCACTCATGACCAGGTTGCCGGGGTCGACACGGCGGTCGGAAACCCTGCCCGTTATCGGCGAGCGCACCTCCGTGAATTCCAGCTCGAGCGACTTCAGCGCAACGCGCGCTTGCGCGCCGGCAACGTCTGCCGTGCCGGCCCGCACGCGCGCCTGCAACTGATCGATGTCGCTCTTTGAAATCGCGCTGTCGCCCACCAGCCGCTGCGCGCGAGCGAGGTCGGCGCGCGCGAGCTCGAGTTCGCTGGTCGCGCTGGCGAGGCCGGCCTGCGCCTCCGCGCAGGCCGCCTTGTAGGGGCGCGGGTCGATGGAAAAGAGCAATTGGCCCTGTTGGACGATTTCGCCGTCCTTGAAATGCACCCCGACGATCTGGCCAGACACCCGGGGCCGGACTTCCACCCGGCGACTGGCCTCGAAACGGCCGACATAGTCGTCCCATTCGATGACGGTGCGCTGTACCGGCAATGTGACGGAGACCGTGGGAAGCGCGACCGCGCTGACTGCCAACGACTTTTTGGGGGGCAGAAGAAACAAGGCGCAGGCCGTCGCCGTGGCGAGTCCCGCGGCCAGCAAAGCCATGCGCGGGAATACCGGTTTTTTACCCGTGCGGGAGGAAAGGCGTGGATGGGTCATGCGGCCGCTCTCCGCGCAAGGTAGGACTTTCTATGGTTCATGTTGGATGTCGCTCTGTAAGAGAACTCGGATGCGCCATGCGTGCTGGCGCCGGCCGTCATCAAACGGCCCGCCGCCGGCATGGGCGTTGTCGTTGACCCGGAACGCTCCGCGCAGCGGTGGGGAGGCGCCCGGCGATGGGCGCCTGGCGTCTTCCGGGCCTTCAACGTGTGAGGATTCTCCCGCTGGCGCGCCGATGCCAAAAGGACTTAGTTCCCTCCTTTTTCGCCACGACGGGTCTGGAGGAACGCCAGCATGCATCGATGCATGGGCAATGCCATCCGGCTTGCCTGCGCGCCGCGCCACATGTCTTTTTTTGAGGGATATATGTCTTACTGGCCACCGCGCGGGCTGGGTAACATCAATCCCGGGCCACGCGCCGGCCACGGCCAGGATGCGGTGGAACCGACTTCCGAACGTGGTGCAAGAGTGTCATGAACCCAATCTCATCCAGCGCGAGCCGCACGCGGCGGGACATTGCTTTCCTCGTATTCCACGATTTCCAGATCCAGGACTTGACGGGGCCACTGGCGGCGTTCGAGGTAGCCGGCGGGCTGCTGGGCGACGATTCCTACCGATACCAGGTCATATCGCTGGCTGGAGGGCCCGTTCGAAGCTCGGCAGGCCTGGAAGTCACCACGCAAAGGGCTGGGTTTTCCGCCTGCGACACCGTGATCGTGGCGGGCGCCGGCCTTGGCGCCTACCCCGACGCGGCATTGCCGGAAACCTGCGACTATCTGAATCACGTCGTCGCCAAAGGCGCCCGCCGCATCGCAAGCGTCTGCACGGGCGCCTTCATATTGGCGGCAAGCGGCCTTCTTGACGGCCTGTGCGCGACGACGCACTGGAAATACGCCGCGCGCCTGCAACGCGAGTACCCCCGAGTGAAGGTGGATGGCGATCGGATCTTCACCCGAGAGGGCGGCATCTGGACGTCGGCGGGTGTCACCACCGGCATCGACATGGCGTTGGCCATGATCGAAGAGGATCATGGCGCGGGCCTGTCTCACGCCGTTGCCCAGATGCTGGTCGTCTACCATCGCCGGCCCGGCGGGCAATCCCAATTCTCGGCCATTGCCGATATGGAACCCGAGTCGGACAGAATTCGCACGGTGCTGACTTATATTCGCGAACACCTGCATGAATCATTGTCGACCGAGCTTCTGGCCTCCGTCGCCTGCTTGAGTCCGCGGCAGTTCGGACGCGCATTTCTGGCCGAAACGGGGGAGACGCCGGCCAAGGCCGTCGAACGCCTGCGCGTCGAGGTGGCCAGGCAACGCGTCGAGCGCGGCGCGGAGCCGATCGAGATCATCGCTCACAGAATCGGCTTCACCGATCCCGAAAGAATGCGCAGGGCATTCATTCGCGTGCTGGGGCATCCCCCGCAGAGCATCCGGCGCATGGCCTCGCGGCAGGCGCCGCTGCTGGCCTGACGCTGTTTCGGGAGGCATCGTGGCGACTGGCGCGGAGCAACGTAAAATGGCAGGTCTTCAGCCTCCACATGCCTGCCTTATGAACCTTGACCGACTGCGCCGCGAATTTCCCGACTTCGACATCACAACCCTGCCGCCCCTGCCCGAAGGGTACGTCGATGCGTCGAGCTACATCGATGCCGCGCCGTCATTCGAGAACCGGGAACGCGGCTTGAAGGTGTATGTCGACTACGCCGACTATGCCGACCGCGAATCCGGCAGAAGCCAGCGCTTCTGTGTTTCGCGCTACGACGAGGAAGAGGGCGACTTCGACGATGTCGCCCTGTCGACCAATGATTGGGCCGAAGTCGTGCGCTTCCTGACCGCCTGAATGCCCTCTTCCGGGGGGATCGGCTTCGGCTCCGATCGTCGGATGATCCCCCCCCCGCGACCGCTTGCGCTCACTGGGTCTTTATTGATTTGGACGGCTGCTGTCCAACCTGGACCGCGCGATAGAAAAGCAGGCTCAACATAAGCCCTGATGGCGGTACTCACCCGGTGCGCCCAGCACGGCGCAGAACTTGTGGTTTTCGCCGGAATAGGCGTGCTTGGCGTGGATGGTCAGCGTGCCTCCGGCCAACCCGACCTTCTTCGGATTGCAAGACCAGAAGCCGCTGGAGATTTCGTTGTACGACGCCCTGGCGACCAGGCGCGGCGGTTGCCCGGGCTGCGTCTTTCCGGATGTCGTAGTAGCCAGCCACTCGATCCAGACACGGCAGCTCACATGCTCGAAGCCCACGTTCTCCAAGATCACCCGGTAGGAGCCCTGGCCGTCGCGGGAATGCCAACTTCCGCCAGTCAGCGTCCCCAGGATCTCCGCTTGATCCGCGTCAGTCTCCGCGATGCAGGGAGCCGCCACCAGGAACGAAAGGCTTAGCAACGCTGCTGCAAGAATTTTCATGGTTCGGATGGCCTGTCGAGAATCGGCGTGAAAGGAGTGATGGACGACGCGGCGGCGTTTTATGGACTGGATGACAAGCATAACCGGCAGGTATTGGAGCAAATCGGCCGGCTTGGACTGCCGCGCTAACAACGCCAACAAAAAAGCGAACCTTACTCCCGCCCCTCAGGGATTCCCCCAATCACATTTCCCTTGCGGAAAATCAATGCTCTATAGGACACTTTGTGTCATAGCCGCAATCAAGCGGCGGACACAAGGGGAATCCCATGAAGCGCATCATCATGGCCGCCGCGTTGGCGCTGGCCGCAAGCGGCGGCGCGCAGGCCGCGTTTCCGGATCATCCGATCCGGCTGGTGGTGCCGTTCGGCGCCGGCGGCATCACCGATATCGTGGCGCGCCAGGTCGGCAAGGGCATGGGCGATGCGCTCGGGCAGAGCGTGGTGGTGGAGAACCGGCCCGGCGCCGGCGGGGTGATCGCGGCCCAGGTGGCGGCCACGGCGCCGGCCGACGGCTACACGATCTTCATGGGCACGGTGGGCACGCAGGTGGTGAACCCGCTGATCTACGCCAAGCTCAGCTACGACCCCGACAAGTTCGCGCCGGTCGGGCTGGTGTCCGGCTCGCCCTATCTGCTGGCGGTGCGCGGCGACCTGCCGGCGGCGAATTTCGCGGACTTCGTGGCGTACGCCAAGGCGCATCCGGCCAAGCTGAATTTCGGCTCGGCGGGCACGGCCAGTTCGCCGCACCTGGGGCTGGAGCTGCTGAAGCTGACGGCGGGCGTGGATATCGTGCACGTGCCGTTCAAGAGCGGCAGCGAGGCGGTCAACGCGGCCATCGGCGGCCAGGTGGACGTGGTGATGGATGCCAGTCCGGTGATCATGCCGCACGTGGCCTCGGGCAAGCTGCGCGCGCTGGCGGTGGCGGCGGACCAGCGCCTGCCGTCGGCGCCGCAGGTGCCGGCCGCGGGCGAGGCCGGCGACGCGGGGCTGCAGATCAGTTCCTGGAATGCGTTCTTCGCGCCGGCCGGCACGCCGCCGGCGGTGCTGGAAAAGCTCAACGCGGCGCTGCGCCAGACGCTGGCCTCGCCCGATTTGAAGACGCGGCTGGCGGCGCAGGGCACGCAGCTCTACACCGGCGCGCCGGACGAATACCAGCGCTTCATCGCGGCCGAAAAGAAGAAGTGGGCCGAGATCGTCAAGCGCGCCGACATCAGGATGGATTGACCATGACGACGCACCCCCTGGCGGGACAGCCGCTGGAACTGGCCGACACGCTGCGCTCGGGCAATGCCTGGAAGATCCGGCTGGCCTGCGGCTACATGGGGCTGGCGCTGACGCGCCGCACCTTCGACATCGTGCAGGGCGACCTGGAGACCGAGGCGTTCGGCCGCATCAATCCGTGGCGCCAGGTGCCGGCGCTGCGCACGCCGGAGGGCGCGTGGCTGGCGGAGTCGCAGGCCATCCTGTGGTATCTGGGCCAGGGCACGCCCTGGCTGCCGGACGGGCGCTTGGCGCAGGCGCAGGTGGCCAGCTGGCTGAGTTTCGAGCAGACCCAGCACATGCACGCCTTCGCGCAGCCGCGGCTGCTGATCCACCTGCGCGGCACGGCGTGGGCGGATGACGCGGCGATGGTCGAGTGGCGCCGCATCGGCATGCGCGCGGCGGCCTGGATGGAGGAGCATCTGGCGGGCCGCGCTTTCCTGGTGGGCGAGGCGCCGACCATCGCCGACATCGCGCTCTATCCCTACACCAGCATGGCGGAGCAGGGCGGTTACGACCTGTCCGCCTTTACCCACATCAACGCCTGGCTGGCGCGCATGCGCGCCCTGCCGGGCTTTACGCCGTTGTTGGAAACGGCATAGCGAGGAGTCACAGATGGCCGATACGATGCACTTGGGAAAGGATGAACTGATCGCGCGGGCCAAGGCCGAGATGCAGCGCCAGTTCGACACGCCCGACTGGACGCTGCGCGAGCGCCTGGCGCTGACCTGCCGCATCCTGTTCGACGGCGGGCACGATTCGGGCCTGGCGGGCCAGATCACGGCGCGCGCGCCGGAGCCCGACCGCTACTACACGCAGCGGTTGGGCCTGGGCTTTGACGAGATCACGGCCGGCAATCTGCTGCTGGTGGACGAGGACCTGCGGGTGCAGGAGGGCGGCGGCATGCCCAACCCGGCCAACCGCTTCCACTCGTGGATCTACCGGGCGCGGCCGGACGTCAACTGCATCATCCATACGCACCCGCTGCACGCGGCCTCGCTGTCGATGCTGGAGGTGCCGCTGGAGGTCTCGCACATGGACAACTGCCCGCTGTACGGCGACGTGGCGTTCCTGAAGGACTGGCCGGGCGTGCCGGTGGGCAACGAGGAAGGCGAGATCATCTCGGCGGCGCTGGGCGACAAGCGCGCCATCCTGCTGTCGCACCACGGCATGCTGGTGGCCGCGGGCACGGTGGAAGAGGCCTGCGTGCTGGCGCTGCAGTTCGAGCGCGCCGCCCGCATGCAGCTGCTGGCGATGGCGGCCGGCAAGATCCAGCCGATTCCGCCGGCGCTGGGGCACGAGGCGCACGACTGGATCCTGACGCCCAAGCGCTCGCAGGTGGGCTTTTCGTATTACGCGCGGCGGGCGCTGCGCCAGCATCCGGACGTGCTGGGCTAGGGGCTGCCGAGGCGCCGAACCGGCGCGGGGGGCCTGCCGCGCGGGCGGGCCCAGGGACGCGGCGGGCGGGCCGGCTCGACGCGGGGGCGGCTTTCGGGCATGCTTATTGGTCGTTATCGCGACTTTTCCCGCCCATGATCGACCTGCCTCACCGCCTGCGCGCGCTGCGCCGCCAGCAATCCCTGTCCCTGGAACAGCTGGGCGAGCGCACGGGCCTGACCAAAAGCTACCTCTCCAAACTGGAGCGGGGCCTGAGCGAGCCTTCGATATCGACCGTGCTGCGGCTGGCCGAGGCCTACGGCGTGGGCGTGTCGCAACTGGTGGGCGGCGACGGCGCGGCGCAGGATGAGGTCGTCAGCCTGGTGCGGGTGGCCGATCGCGAGGTGCTGCAGCGCCGCGGCCTGGGCAACGAATACCACTACGAATCGCTGGCCGGGCGCCGCAAGGTCAAGGCGATGGAACCCTTCATCGTGCACCCGCCGCGTGAATTTCCCGACGCCGCCGCGGTCTTTCCGCATCCGGGCGAGGAATTCCTGCTGGTGCTCAAGGGCGCCATCGAGGTTCAGGTCGGCGAACGCGAGTTCCGCCTGGACGCCGGCGATTCCCTCTATTTCGATTCCGAACTGCCGCATCGCATGCGCACGGTCAGCCGAGGCGCGGCCGAGGTGCTGGTGGTGGCGGCGCATTGATTCCAAGGAAAGCGCAGTGAAGCATGATCAATCGCGGCTGGTCCGCATCGATGCCGGCCCCATGAAGAACCCGGTGCCGGGCAAGCCCAAGCGCCCGCTCTCGGGCGACGCGGCGTTCCGCACCGTGACCGCCTTCGAGGGCAACGGCGGCCGCGCCGAGGCCGGCGTGTGGGAAAGCACCGCCGGCAGTTTCCAGTCCAACACCACCGGCTACATCGAGTTCGGCTACATCGTCGAAGGCGCGGCGCGCCTGGTCGATCCGGACGGAACGGTGCACCAGCTGACCGTGGGCGAGGCCTTCGTGATGCCGGAGGGCTATACCGGCCGCTGGGAAGTGGACCAGTTCGTCAAGAAGATCTATTTCATCAGCCGCTCCGCCTGAGGCCCGCTCGACAATCGCCCGCCACGGCTCGAACAGGGCCGAGGCGTGCACGCGCGACGGCGCACGCCCGTTACGGCGCGGGCCGCTGCGGGTAGGCCGAGGTGCCGAAGGTGTTGCCCATGCGGTTGCCGATGGTGGCGGGCGTGGGCAGGCCCATCTGGTTGGGCGGCCGCTGCGTGATCGCTTCGGAGCCGAGCGTGGGCGGCGGCTTGGGCGCGGCGTCGGGCGCCATTTTCTGGTTCAGGCAGTCATACGACAGGGCATGGTAGCCGTTGACTTCGGTGTCGATGCAGGCCCGGGCGGCGGGCTTGGCCGCCGGTTGGGCGGCCTGGGGAGCCGGCGTGGGCGTCGCCTGGGCGCCCGCCAGCAGGGGCGTTGCCGCCAGCGCCGCCAGCAACAGCAGGCTGGCGCGGCGCGAAGAGGGGCTATGTGTGCGCATGCGGGCTCCTTTGAAAAGGCCCGGCGGCCCGGGGCCGCCATGCCGTCAGTATAGGGACGGATGACGCCGCGCAGGTGACGATTGCGTGGCGGCCCGCCGTGGCGCGGATGTGGCGTGTCACGATTGCGTCATTCGCGCGTCCTAGCATGGCGCCTTTCCTACGAGACGGGTGCGCGGGCGCCCGTGGCAACGGCCATGCCTGGCATTTTTCCTCCATGTTGGCGTCGATGACCTTCGCCTGTCCGCCGGGCAGGGGCTGGATGCGGCACGTCTGCCTGGCGTTGGGGGTGTGGGCGTTGGCCGGCGCGAGCCGCGCCGAGGCGCCGCCGCGCGAGATGGCGTTCGCGATTGCCGCGCAGCCGCTGGACCAGGCGTTGGCGCAATACAGCCTGGACAGCGGCCTGACGGTGCTGGTCGACAGCGCCCTGACCGCCGGCCGCCATGCGCCCGCGGTGGTCGGCACCTATACCCCCGGGGATGCGTTGCGCAAGCTGCTGGCGGGATCGCCATTGGCGATCCGCTACGCCAGCGCGCATTCGTTCACGCTGGTGGCGGCGCCGCGCGAGCCGGCGGCCGCGCGGTCGGCCGCCGCGGCGCGGCTGCGCGACACGCCGTACGCGGCCGCGCTGCAAGGCGCGCTCAAGCGGGCGCTGTGCAAAGGACAGGGCGCCGAGCCGGGCCGCTATCGCGCCCTGGTCAAGCTGTGGTTCGACAAGGCCTGGCGCGTCGACCGCGTGGATTGGGTCTCGGATACCGGATCGGCGCCGCTGAATCGGCGGCTGGAGGCCGCGTTGCGCGGCGTGACGGCCGGACCGCTGCCGGGCGGCATGGCGCAGCCGGTGACGATCCTGCTGCAGGCGAGCGATGCGGATGATTGCGCCGCGCTGCGAGGGGCAAGCCATGCGGGATGACAAGCCGGCGGGTTCCCTGCGCGCCTTGTTCCTGGAGCGCTACAACGATTTTCGCAGCCAGCTCAAGCGCCGCCTGGGGTCGGACGACCTGGCGCACGACGCCATGCAGGAAGCCTTCCTGAAAGTGAACGACATGCCATCGAGCTCGTCGATCCAGCAGCCGGCGGCCTATCTGTTCCGGGTGGCGGTGAACATCGCCGAGGATCAGCGCCGCCGCGATTCGCGCCTGTTGACGGGGGTGGAGATCATCGAGCTGGTCGGCGCGACGGACGAGGCGGAGGACCCCGCGCGCATCGCGCAGGGCCGCAGCCAGATCGATGCGTTTCGCCGCGCCCTGCGGCAGCTGCCGGAGCGGACCCAGCAGATGCTGCTGGCCGCCCGGGTGCACGATGTGCCGCATGCCGAGATCGCCCGGCGCTACGGCGTGTCCGAGCGCATCGTATCCAAGGAGCTCAAGCGCGCCTTGGCCCATTGCGGCAAGGCGCTGCAAGCGCAGGAAGGACCCGCGCGGGACGCGGGCGAGGAAGACGAATCATGGCGCTGATGATGCTGCCGGGAAGGCGCGGGGGCGGACGGACGTCGCACGACCGCGATGCGCGCCATTGGTTGCTGACGCTGACCTCGGGCGCCGCCACCGAAGCGGATGCGGAGGCGTTCCGCGCCTGGCTGCGGGCGGACCCGGGGCACGAGGCCGCCTTCGCCGAACAGAAGCGGTTGTGGCAGGCGCTGGGGCCGGCGGTACGCGAAGAAGCGGCGGCGCGGGCCACGACGCGGCGTCCGTCGCGGTCGGGCCGGCGCGCGTTCCTGGGCGGCGCGGTGGCGGCGTCGGCGGCCTATCTGGCGTGGCGGCCGCCGTTGGGGCTGTGGCCCGGACTGGACGAGCTGGGCGCCGATTACCGCACGGCGACCGGCGAGCAGCGCCGGGTGGCGCTGGGAGATGCGCTGGAACTGGAACTGAACACGCAGACGCGCATCAATGTGCGGTCGGCGGCGGGGGCTTCGGCGGGCGCGGTGATCGAGCTGGCCGCGGGCGAGGCCGAGGTCCGCGTCGGCCGGCAGGCCGATGCGAATCCCGCGCTGCCGGCGCCGGTGGCGCAGGTGGTGGCGGGGGCGGGACGGGTCTCGGCGCGCGAGGCGCTGTTCAACCTGCGCTATCTGGGCGGCGAGGCCAGCCTGTGTTGCCTGGCCGGCAGCGTGCGGCTGGCGCACGCGCAGGGCACCTACGAGGTCGGCGCCGGCCAGGAGTTGCGCTACGACGACCGCCGGGTGATGCCGCCGGCGAAGGTGAACACCGAAGCCGTGACCGCCTGGCGGCGCGGCTGGCTGGTGTTCGACCGGGTGCCGCTGGCGGACGTCGTGGACGAGTTGAACCGCTATCGGCGCGGCCGGTTGGTGTTGCTCAACAGGCAGCTTGGCCAACGCCGGGTGCAGGCGCGCTTCGCGCTGGCGCAGGTGGCGGACGCCGAGCAGCTGATCCGCGACGCCTATGGCGCCGAGGTGACCCGGCTGCCGGGCGGCGTGGTGCTGCTGTCCTGAGCCGGCCGGCGCCGCGGCCCGGCGGGGTTCATGAATTATTTATGACAGGGTTCTGGTCGGCATTTTTCCATCCGTCTGTCTTGTTCTAGGTGGCGAACACCGCGATTGGAATAAGGAAAGACGATCATGCAGGCACGGTTGGCGCAACGCGGCGGTAAGGCATTCATGGCGCGCAAGACGGGGTGCCGCCGTCCAGACTGGCGCCCGACGCCGCTACGCCAGGCGCTGGCGGTGCTGCTGATCGCCGGCGGCTGGAGCGGCACGGCGCAGGCCCAGGCGCGGGCCTTCAGCCCGGGCTGGTTCGCCGACAAGAACGCGGTGCAGTCCACCGCGCAGCGCACCGGCCGCATGCCGGATGGCTCGCTGGCCGGCATCGGCAACAGCGCCCGCCAGCAGGCGCAATCGCGCCAGCAGCTGCAGCGCTCGCTGGACAACCTGAACCGCACCGCGGCGGCGGTGGCCGCGCAGCAGGCGGCGCAGGCGGCGGCGCGCGCGGCCGCGGCCGCCAACGGCACCGACGTGCCGGATGGCCTGGCGCCCGGCGGCTTGTGGGTGGCCGAGGGCGCGCTGGCCAAATGGGAAGGGGCCAAGGCGCCCAAGCCCGGCGCCGAGGGCGGACGCCAGCTGGTGACCATCGAGCAGACGCAATCGCGCGCCATCCTGAACTGGGACAGCTTCAACATCGGCCGCAACACCACGCTGCGGTTCAAGCAGGGCGCCGACGACGCGGTGCTGAACCGGGTGGTGGGCGCGGCGGCCCGGCCCAGCCAGATCCAGGGCGCGATCCAGGCCGACGGCACGGTGATGGTGGTCAACCAGAACGGGGTGATCTTCAGCGGCACCAGCCAGGTCAACGCCCGCAACCTGGTGGTCGCGGCCGCCACCATCACGGATGCGCAGTTCCGCGACAAGGGCCTGTATGCCGACAACGGCGCCCAGCCGACGTTCCAGGGCGCCCTGGGCCGCGTCGAGGTGCAGGCCGGCGCGCGCATTGCGACCGCCGCGTCCACCACCTCGACCTCGGGCGGCGGCTACGTGCTGCTGCTGGGCAAGGAGGCGGCCAATGCCGGCACGATCGACACGCCGGGCGGACAGGCGCTGCTGGCGGCCGGCGACAGTTTCGTCATCAAGCGCGGCCAGGGCACGGCGGGCAACCTGCTGTCGACCACCAAGGGCAATGAGGTCACGCCAGCGGGCGTGCCCGGACGGGTCGAGAACAGCGGCCTGATCCAGGCCGCCATGGGCGACGTGACCTTGACCGGCGGCGACGTGACGCAGCGCGGGGTGCTGCTGTCGAGCACGTCGGTGGACACGCGCGGCACCCTGCACCTGACCGCCGCCGGCGCGGACGGCAGGATCACCCTGGCCGAAGACAGCGTCGCCGCGATTCTGCTGGACCACAGCGGCGCCCTGGCGCTGGACAGCCAGCGCGACGGCCTGCGCGCGCCGCCGGCGGCGTCGACGTCTTCGCCGTGGCTGTCGGCCGGCGCCGACCGGCGCGAGCTGTCGCGGGTGGAGATCAGCAGCAGCGGCACGGTGGATTTCGCGTCGGGTTCCATCACGCTGGCCACCGGCGGCCAGATCGCCGTGCAGGCGGTGCGGCGCAGCCTGCTGCGCGACGGCGCCATCCTGGACGTGGCGGGCGCGGTGGGCGTGCCGGTCGCCATGGAAAACAACAATCTCAAGATCAACGTACAGGGCAACGAGCAGCGCGACGCGCCGGTCAACCGCGACAGCGGCAAGCTCAACAGCAATGACCTGTGGGTGGATATCCGCGACCTGGTGCTGGTGCCGGCTGGCACCAATGGCTACGCCACCGACCGCTGGTACACGGCTGGTGGGTTGCTGGAGGTCAGCGGCTATCTGGGCACGCAGGGGCATGCGGTCAACGAATGGATGGCGCAGGGCGGCAATGTCGAATTCACCGGCGGCGACGTGGTGACGCGCGCCGGCTCGCAGATCAACCTGTCCGGCGGCACGCTCGACGTGCAGGACGGCATGATCCGCCAGAGCTGGCTGCGCGGCGTGGACGGCAAGCTGTACGAGGCCTCGCGCGCGCCGGGCGACCTGGCCTACACCGGGCTGTACCAGGGCTACGAGGCGCGCAGCGAGCGCTGGGGCCAGACGCGCCGTTTCTACAACCCGCTGATCGCGCCGCTCGAACGCTTCGAGACCGGCTATACCGTGGGCCGTGATGCGGGCCGACTGCTGATCGGCACCCGCGCCGCGGTGCTGGAAGGGGAGCTGATCGGCACGACTTTCCAGGGGGATCGCCAGAATACGGCCCCGCAGGCCGGCCTGGACGGCTACCAGCAATCGCAGCGGGCCGCGGCGCGTGGCGCGCAACTGGTGGTCGGCACCTATACGCCGTACTACAACAAGACGACCGGCGCGGTGCAGTACGCGCTGGGCCGCAGCGAGGACACGGTGCGGCAGGTGGTGTTGTCGGAGCGCGTGGCGGCCATTGCCGCCGGCCTGGAGCTGGGCGACGCGCTGCCCGCCGATCGAGGCGGCGCGCTGTTGCTGGATACCGCCCGCTTGAACGGCTTCGAGTTGGGCGCCGTTCGCATCGCCGCCCAGGACATCGTCGCGCAGTCCGATCTGGCGGTGGCGCCGGGCGGCGACATCACGCTGTACGCGAACCGCGTGACGGTGGACGGCGCGCTGAGTGCGCGCGGCGGCAGTATCCGCCTGGGCAATGTGCTCAATCAGGTGACCTCGTCGGGCATGCTCGATACCTCCATCGGCGCCACGGCGTCCGACCGCCTGACGCTGGGCGCGGGCGGGCGGCTGGATACGTCGGGCCTGTGGACCAACCTGGCGCTGGCACCGGGTCTGACCGGCGCCATGCCCTACCTGAATGGCGGCAGCGTGTCGCTGCGCGGCAGCGGCGACATCCTGCTGGAGCGTGGCGGCGTGATCGACGTCGGCTCGGGCGCGGCGTTGCGCGCCAAGGGCAAGCTGACCGGCGGCAAGGGCGGCAACGTCACCATCGAAACGGTGATGAGCGGCGCCGCCATGGGACGCCTGGACCTGGGCGCCGAACTGCGCGGCTACGGCGTGGACGGCGGCGGCACCCTGGCGGTGACGGCGGGCAAGGTGGCGCTGGGCGCGACGCCGTCGCAGGCCGACGCCGACGTGCTGGCGCTGGCGGCGCCGTTCTTCCAGCGCGGCTTCGCGCGCTACGAGATCATCGGCAGCCGTGGCGTGACCGTGGCCGACGGCGCCCGCATCGAGGTGTCGATGCCGGTATACCGGCCGGTCGCGCAGGCGGGCGGCGTGCCCACCGGCGCCGAGGCCGCCACGGCGCTGCAAGCCTGGCTGCCGCCTGTCTATCTGCATGACGCGGTGGCGGGGACGGTGACGCGGCGGCGCGGCGCCAGTCTGTCGCTGCAGAGCGGGCGCACCCTCGGCCCGGTCGGCGCGGACAGCGATACGACGCTGCTGATCGGCCAGGGGGCCCAGGTGACGGTGGACCCGGGCCAGACCATCAAGTTGCGCGGCGCCGGCCAGATCACGGTGCTGGGCGGGCTGACGGCCGCGGGCGGCAAGATCGACATCCGGCAATTGCGCCTGGGCGACATCGATGTCGCCGAGTCGGTCGAGACCGCGGATGGCCAGCTGCACAACCGCTCGATCTGGATCGGCGAGCGGGCGGTGCTGGACGTGGCCGGCCGGGCGCAGTCCGGCATCGATGCGCAGGGCCGCCGGTACGGCGTGGCGGACGCGGGCGGCGTGATCGTGATCGGCGGCGAAATCGACCATGCGCGCGCCACCGCGACCTCGTCGGACGCCTACGTGATCGTGCGGCCGGGCGCGGTGCTGGATGCCTCGGGCGCCGGCGTGGACGTGGACATCAACGGGGTCGGCCCGCTGCGGCTGGAGCGTGACGGCGGCCGCATTTCGCTCAGCTCGTATAACGGCCTGCACCTGGACGGCGCCTTCATCGCGCGCGCCGGCGGCGCCAGCGCCATGGGCGGCACGCTCGATGTCGCGCTGGAAACGCCGCTCTACCGCATCTGGGGCGAGGGCGTCGCCGGCATGCCGGTGCAGGTGCCGCGCGAGCTGGTGCTGGCGCCGGGCGCGGGCGGCCTGTTGGATGCCGCCCTGACGCCGGGCGCGGCGGCCGATGGCCTGCGCTACGGGCAGACAAGGCTGGACGCCGCGCGCCTGACGGCCGCGGGCGGCTTCGATCACCTGGGGCTGCTGGCCAACGGCCTGATGTCGTTCGACGGCGCGGTCGATGTGGCGGTGGCGGGCAGCATGCGGCTGTACGCCAGCGCCTATTCGCTGGCGCCGGACGCCGCTGCGCGGACCCGGGTCAACCTGGCGGCGCCCTATGTGCGGCTGTCCGGCCCGGGCACGTACTTCGCCACCAATGGCATGCTGCGGCCGCGGGTGCTGTTCGGCGATGCGCCCGATGTGGGGGCGGGGGTGTTCACGGTGCGCGCCGGCAGTCTGCTGGAGGTGGGCAACAGCCTGTCGTTCGGCACCCAGGGCAGCATCAACCGCAGCGTGGGCGGCCTGTTGACCGTGGCGCGCAGCGGCTTTGACCGGGTGGCGCTGAACAGCGGCGGCGACCTGCGCTTCCTGCGGCACAACGACGACCAGCCGCGCACGCGCCTGTGGACCCGGGGCGACCTCGACCTGACCGCCGCGCAGCTGTATCCGGTCACGGGGGCCGAGGCCGAACTGCTGGCCGGCTATACCCGCAATCCGCAGTCTGGCGTCAACGTTTTCGATCCGACCCGCACGCTGCGGGTGGGCCGCGCGGGCGACGCGGGCGCCGCGCTGCCGGCCGTGCCGTATTCGGCCTTCGGCACCTTGCGCCTGGCCGCGGCCAGCGTGGAGCAGGGCGGCGTGCTGCGCGCGCCGCTGGGCACGATCGTGCTGGGCGACCTGAGTTCAGCGGTCGGCACGCAGCGCCTGACCTTGCTGCCCGGCAGCGTCACGTCCGTCAGCGGCGCCGGCCTGTGGATGCCGTATGGCGGCACCACCGATGGCGTGTCGTACAAATTCCAGGGCGCCGAGGTGGCCTTGCCGGGCGCCGGCGGCGCGGTCGGCCAGGGCCAGGGCGCGTCGCTGCGCACCGGCATCACGCTGGGGTTCCGCGACGTGGACGCGCTGCCGGGATCCTTGCTGGACCTGTCGGGCGGCGGCGAACTGACCGGCGCGGGGTTCGTGTCCGGCCGTGGCGGTTCGACCGACGCGCGCTACTTCCCGCTGGTCCGCAACGATCCCAAGGGCGGCTTCACGCTGCCGGGGCTGGCCACCAATCCGGTGTACGCCATCGTGCCCGGCGCACAGCCGGGCTATGCGCCGGCGGGCGGCGAGGCCGGCGCGTCGACGCCGGGCGTGGGGCGGCAGATCACGCTGGGCGACGGCGTTCCCGGCCTGCCGGCCGGCACCTATACCTTGATGCCCTCCACCTACGCCTTGCTGCCCGGCGCCTTCCGGGTCGAGATCAACGGCCAGGCGGCGGCCGGCGCGGCCATCGCGCCGCTGCAGATGCGCAACCTGTCGTGGGCCGCCAGCGGCGTGCTGTCCACCGCCGGGGTCGGCGCGGCGGACCGCCTGGCGAGCCAGGTGATCCTGACGCCCGCGAACGTGCTGCGCACCTATTCGCAGTACAACGAAATGAGCTATGCCAGTTTCGTGCGGGCCGACGCGGCGACGCGCGGCGTGCCGCGCGCCATGCTGCCGGCCGACGCGCGCACCCTGCGCCTGGTGATCCATGCCGGTTCGCAGGACGGGCAGGCGTTGCGCTTCGAGGGGCTGGCCAATTTCAACGGGGCGCCGGGCGGTTTCGGTGGCACCGCGGCGCTCAATGGCGGCAGTTCAAGTATCGAAATCCTGGCGGCGGGCCAGGCGCCGACCGCCGGCTTTGGCGGCGCGTCGGTGCATGCCGACGCCTTGGCCGCGCTGGGCGCCAGCCGCCTGGTGATCGGCGCGCTGCCGGTGGTGCTGTACGGGCAGGGCGGGCGCTTCTATACCTTCCAGGGCGGCGCCAACGAGGTGGTGATGCGGTCCGGCGCCCAGTTGGCGGTGCCGGAGGTGCTGATCTCGTCACGGGTGATCGAGATCGAGGCGGGCGCGGGCATTTCCACGCTCGGACGCGGCGCGCCGTCGGTGGATTCGACCGGCGGCTATGCCTTCCAGCCCGGCAGCGCCGGCCTGCTGGCGCTGTCCAATGGCCGCCTGGATGTGCTGGCGCCCGACAGCACGGTCACGGGCGCGATCCGCATCGGCACCTGCGCGACCGGCGCCTGCGAGGCGGTGACGCGGCTGTATTCCGAGGGCACCATCGCCGTCGCCACCAATGGCGTGTTCGATCTGGGTGAACAGGTGCGCTACGGCACCCGCAACCTGGCGCTGGCCGTCGGCACCGTCAATGTCGGCACCACTGAAGCGCTGCAGCAGGCCGCCGCGCGCGGCGTGCTGCCCAGCGGCTTGACGCTGAACCAGGCCATCCTGGCGCGCCTGTTGCGCGGCGATGCCAGCGCCGGGGCCCCGGCGCTCGAGATGCTGACGCTGACGGCGCGCGAAGCCGTGAATTTCTACGGCACCGTGGCGCTGGACACGCGCGACCCGGCCACCGGCAACTACCGCATGGCGACGCTGGCGCTGGGCACGCCGGCCCTCTATGGCTATGGCGAGGCCGGCGACGTGGCGTCGATCTACGCCCGCAACCTGGTCTGGAACGGCGCGGTGCAGGCGCCTGGCGCGGTCGCGGCGGGCGGGGCCGGCACCGGCCGGGGGGCGTTGCGGATCGAGGCCGAGCGCATCGAGTTCGGCTACGGCCAGGGCGCGCAACCGAATGGCCTGGATGACAACGCCCGCCTGGCGCTGGGCTTTGCCGGCGTCACGCTGAACGCCAGCGACCGCATCACCGCGAACCATCGCGGCAGTCTGGCGGTGTACCAATCGCAAGGCGCTTACACCAGCGGCAGCGGCTATGCCTACAGCGGCGGCAATCTCACGCTCAACACCCCCTTGCTGACCGGCGCGGCGGGCTCCGTCAACCGCATCACGGCGGGCGGCGACGTGCGTGTGCTGGCCGCCGTGGGGGCGCCCGCGGCGCAGGACACGGTGCAGGCGCTGGGCGCGGAGTTGAGCCTGGCCGGCGCCAATGTCCGGGTCGACGGCGTGATCGCGTTGCCCAGCGGCAAGCTGACGCTGCAGGGCCGCGACAGCGTGCTGCTGGCGGACGGATCGAAGCTCGACCTGGCCGGTCGCGCCATCGCGTTCAATGACGTGCTGCGCTACAGCTGGGGCGGCGACCTGGTGCTGGAAAGCAGCCAGGGCGGCATCCGCCAGGAGGCCGGGTCGCTGATCGACCTGTCGGCGCGCGACAACGACGCGGGCAACCTGCGCGCGGTGGCGCTGGCGGCCGCCGATGGCGAGGTGGCCTTGCTGGGCCGCATCCTGGGCGGCAGCTCGGGCCGTTACGACGCGGGCGGCACCGAGGTGCCGTATCGGGCGGGCAGTGTCGAGGTCCGCGCGCAGCGCCTCGGCGCGCCCGGCAGTCTGAACGCCGACTTCGAGGCCCTGAACCGCCGCCTGAACGAGGGCGGCGTGACGGGCGCGCGCAGCTTCCAGGTCAAGCAGGGCAGCCTGACGCTGGGCGACGCGCTGCGGGCCAACGATATCAACCTGTCGATCGACGGCGGCAGCCTGACCGTGGTCGGCCGGGTCGATGCCAGCGGCGAACGGGTCGGGCGCATCCGGCTGGCGGCGCGCGACGGCCTGACGCTGGCCTCCAGCGCGGTGCTGGACGCGCACGGCACGGTGTTGCGGGTGGACAGCTACGGCAGGATCATTGACGCGCCCAACCGGGCGGTGGTCGAGTTGAGCTCGGGCCAGGGCGTGCTGACGCTGGCGGGCGGCGCCCGCATCGACCTGCGCCACGGCACCGCGGCTGCGCCGGGCGCCGCCGCCGGGCAGCACGATGGCGCGGCGCGCGGCACGCTGGATCTCATGGCGCCGCGCATCGACGCCGCGGGCAATGCCGGGCTCAATGGCGACGGGGCGCCGGGGGCGGCCGCGACCTACGGCGACATCGCCATCGACGCGCGCGGCCCGCTCACGATCGACGGCGCCAAGGCCATCAACCTGACCGCCATGCAGCGCTATGACGACGCCCGCCCGGGCGATCCGGCCGACCGCGCCGGCGGCCGTGAATACCAGATCATCGACCAGGCCTACCTGGAGGCCAAGCACGCGGACAGCCGGGAATTCATCCGCCTTGCCCTGCTCAACGGCAATCTGCTGGACGGCAAGCTGGCGGGCCTGAACAACGCGACCTACCGCGACGTGTTCCATCTGCGTCCCGGCGTGGAAATCGTCAGCCGCACCGCCGACGGCGACCTGGTGGTGCAGGGCGACCTGGACCTGTCGCGCTATCGCTACGCCAGCCTGAATCCGCGATCGCCGGTGACCTCGGCCTACGGCTCGGGCGAGGCGGGCGCGCTGATCCTGCGGGCCAAGGGCAACCTGGACGTCTACGGCAGCATCAACGACGGCTTCGCGCCGCCGCCGGCATCGCCGGACGATGAGAGCGGCTGGGTCCTGACCCCCGGCGCGCAGCCCTTCGGCGGCGACGTGGTGCTGCCGCGCGGCGGGGTGCAACTGGCCGACGGCACCGAGTTCCCGGGCGGCAAGACCTTGAACTACCCCTTGCCGCTGCAGGCCACCACGCTGGCGGCCGGCACCCGGCTGCCCGTGGAAGCGGTGCTGGACCAGCCGCTGTCGCTGGCCGCCGGCACGGTGCTGTCGGGCGACGTGCGCGACGCCGGCGGGCAACTGCTGTACGCCGCGGGCACGGTCCTGGAGCACGCGCTCGACCTGCCGGCGCAGACCCGCCTGGGCGCGGGCACCTTGCTGACCCGTGGCACGGCCCTGAAGGCATTCACCTGGCCGGCCAACGTGGCCCTGCCCAATCGGTACACCACCCAGGCCTACGAGCCCAACGTGTTGCTGATGGCGGGCACCATCACGCTGCAGCAGGGGGCGTTGATTCCCTCGCAGACCAAGCTGGTGTTCCCGGAGGGCACGGATTACGTGGAGCTGCGGCCGGGCACCGCGGCGGACCAGCGGCGCAACTGGGCGCTGGCCAGGATGCTGCCCGCCGGCAGCCAGTCGTGGTCGGTGCAGCTGACGGCGGGCGCGGACCTGGACGCGGCCGACCGGCGCCAGGTGCTGCCCGGGCCGGGCGCGGGCAAGCTGACGCTGGCCGACACGCACTACAACGCCACCCTGGTGAAGGGGGCCGGCCTGGTGTGGGGGCCGGACGGCGAGGCGTCCGGCTTCGAGCCCGGCAAGCCGGTGCCGGACGACATGTTGTGGCTGTGCGACGTGGTGGAGGGCCTGTGCCTGCCGCCGCCGCGCTGGGTCTGGGCCAAGGACAACTGGTGGGGCCAGCCCGAAGGTTCGCCAGTGGCCGACGCGGACCTGGGGGTCTGCGAGGGGTTTCCGGACCAGTGCGTCGAGAACAAGCAGACCACCACCGTCGCCACGCATACGCAGAACTTCAGCGTGCTGCGCACCGGCACCGGCGACCTGGACCTGGTGGCCGGCGGCGACATCAGCCTGATGTCGGCCTATGGCGTCTACACGGCCGGCACGCAATCGGCCAACGTGGCGCCGGCCTACCAATTGCCGCGCGGCCGCTACGGCAGCACGGTGCTGGGCGACGCTTACGCCAGCAACTACGAACCCTTCGTTGCCGCCGGCGCCGGCTATCAGGCCTGGTATCCCGAAGCGGGCGGCAACTTCAGCCTGTACGCCGGCGGTGCGCTGCGCGGGGACGTCTGGGGCAAGACCGTGGCCGGCAACTACGACGGGCGCGTGATCGACCCCAGTGTCGGCATCGGCAACTGGCTGTGGCGCCAGGGCAGCGGCAGCGCCAATGGCGGCGACACGCCCACGGCATGGTGGATCAACTTCGGCAGCTATGCGCCGGCGCGGCCCGAGTTCAAGGATTCGACGCCCGTGCTGGTGGGCTTCACCGGTTTCGGCGCGCTGGGCGGCGGCAACGTCAGCGTGCGCACGGACGGCGATGCCGGCAATATCGAATCGCGCGGATCGATCGCCTATCCGCGCGGCCAGGGGCTGGTCGTCGCCGTGGGCGGCACCGGCCGCGTCGCGGCCGATGGCAGCGTGGTGCTGACGGGCGGCGGCGATATCGACATGCGCATCGGCGGGGCCCTCAATCCGACGCAGAGCGCGCGCGGACGGGTGTCGTCCACCGGGGGGGCGACGCCGTACTACGGCGATCCCGCGATCGACCTGCAGGGCGCCCTGATCAACCTGCGCGGCAACGTCAGGCTGACGGGCGGCGCGGTCGGCGGCCTGGATCTGCAATACGGCAACAATGCTTCGCTGCAGGATGCCAAGGACAGCCGCGGCTACGATCCCTACACCGCCACCCTGGCCAGCGCCACGGGCGGCCTGGCGCTGATCCCTGGCGACGCGGTGATCCGCCTGGATACGCGCGGCGATCTGGTGGTCGGCGGGGCCAGCGATCCGGGCCGCGTGGCCGTGCCGAACAGCACGCCGTTCCGGCTGCGCGACGGCACGCCGATGACGGGAGGCGGCACCACCTGGTTCTCGCTCTGGACCGACAACACCGCGATCACCCTGTCGAGCGCGGGCGGCAACCTGACGCCCAGCCGGCAGACGTCGCACAGCGCCAAGGGCATGGCGTTGCAGACCGGGCTCAATACCTCGGCGTCGGACGCGCGCTATCTCTATCCGTCGATCCTGCGCGCGACGGCCTACGATGGCAGTATCTATGCGGGGGTGTCGGCGGGCTATCTGAACACGGAAGACACCGGCCGGCCGTATTCGTTGACGTTGGCGCCGGGCGCGCGCGGGCAGCTGGAATTGCTGGCGGGCGACTCGATCTACGCGGGCGGTTACGCCATCAATCGCTCGGGCGCCGATCCCGCCAGCGTGGCCAGTGTCCGCACGCCCGCCTTTGCCGGCTATGCCTCGCAGGCCAGCCAGGCGCCTGTCCTGAGCAACCGGGGCTCGATCGGCGGCCTCCTGGAGCGCGATCTGCATTTCCCGCTGTTCTATTTCGGCACGCCGACCGCAAGCGCGGCAGGCTCGGGCGCGGTGACCCGGCTGTATGCCCGCGATGGCGACATCGTCGGGTTGCGCAGCGGTGAAACGCTGACCGTGCTCAAGGGCGACAGCCAGGGCCAGACCTGGTACGAAGCGGCGGGGCCGGTCTGGATGATGGCCGGGCGCGATATCGTCGCGTCGGGCACCGGGCCGGGCGCGCAGCTCGACGTGCCGTCGAGCAACGGCTACAACCTGGGCAGCGGCGGGGGCGCGTGGGTGGGATCGAGCGGCAACCTGTTCCTGCACCGCGATGCGGGCGAGGTTTCCCGGGTGTCCGCCGGCCGCGACATTCTCTACAGCTCGTTCCAGGTGGCCGGCCCCGGCGCGCTGGAAGTGTCGGCGGGCCGGCAGGTGCTCATGGCCGACCAGGCCTCGATCACCAGCCTGGGCGCGGTGATGCCCGGCGACCGCCGTCCCGGCGCATCGATCGCCGTGCTGGCGGGCGTCGGCGCGGCCGGGCCGGACTATGCGGGATTCCTGGCGCGTTACCTGGATACGCGGGCCGCGGATCCGGGCCGGCCGCTGACGGACCAGGGCTTGGCGTTCAAGACCTATCAGGCGGAACTGCTGCTGTGGCTGACGCAACACCATGATTTCGCCGGCAGCGTGGACGACGCGCGCGCCTATTTCAACGCGCTGCCCGCCGAGCAGCGCAACCTCTTCGCGCGCCAGGTGTACTTTGCCGAGCTGCGCGCCGGCGGCCGCGAATACAACGACAAGTCCAGCGCCCGCTACGGCAGCTACCTGCGCGGCCGCCAGGCCATTGCCGCGCTGTTCCCGGACACCGCGCCCGGGGCCTACCAGGGCGATATCACGCTGTATGGCGGCGCCGGCATCCGCAGCACCTTCGGCGGCGACATTCAGTTGCTGACGCCGGGCGGGCAGCAGGTGTTCGGCCTGGAAGGGGCCGCGCCGCCCGCCACCGCCGGCATCATCACCCAGGGCGAGGGCAGCATCCAGCTCTACGCGCTGGGCAGCATCCTGCTGGGGCAGAGCCGGGTCATGACCACTTTCGGCGGCGGCATCACCGCCTGGTCGGCGCAAGGCGACATCAACGCCGGCCGTGGCGCCAAGACGACCGTGCTGTACGCCCCGCCCAAGCGCGTCTACGACACGGTCGGCAATGTGACGCTGTCGCCCAATGCGCCCGGCACCGGCGCGGGCATCGCGACGCTGGCGCCGCTGCCGGAGGTGCCGGCCGGCGACGTCGACCTGTATGCGCCGCTGGGCACCATCGACGCGGGCGAAGCCGGCATCCGGGTGTCGGGCAACGTCAACATCGCGGCGCTGCAGGTGGTGAACGCCGCCAACATCCAGGCCCAGGGCGAGAGCAAGGGCGTGCCGGTGACGGCGTCGGTCAATACCGGCGCGATGTCGTCGGCCAGCGCCGCGGCGGCCTCGGCGGTGGGGGCGGCGCAGGAGTCGGCGCAGCGCGCCCAGAGCCAGGCGCGGCAGAACCAGCCGTCGGTGATCAGCGTGCAGATCCTGGGGTATGGCGAGGAGCCGGTGGCCGGCGCCAGCATGGCGCCGCCGCCCGGGCCGACCGCGGCCGCGAACCGCTATGACGCGGCCAGCGCCGTGCAGGTGCTGGGCGCCGGCGCGCTGGACGACAGCGAGATGCGGCAACTGAGCGCGCAGGAGCGGGGCAAGCTGGCGATGTGAGCCGCGCCGGGGGGCGTGACGCGTGCGTGACGGTTGCCTGCCCGATGGCCGGCAACTGTCACGAGCGCGTCACCCGACCGTCATATCCGCTCGCTACCATGCCGCTTCCGCCCTGCCTCCGGCCACCACCGGGGCGCAGTCGCCACGCCATCTTAGAGACATCGGGGTGTTATGACAGTCACGCAGGCGCCTGGGGCCGCTTGGGCGTTCGCCTGCTGGTTCGCGCTCGGACTGGCGGTGCTGCCGCCGGCCGCGCTGGCCCAGCAGCGGACGGCGGACACGGCGTTGATCCCGTTCGACATCGCCGCGCAGCCGCTGGACGCGGCCCTGGCCGCGTACACCCAGGCCACCGGCATGGCGGTGCTGGTGACCAGCCGCCTGACGGCCGGCCGCCAGGGCAGCGCGGTGCGCGGCCGGCTGGCGCCGCGCGAGGCCTTGCGCCTGCTGCTGGCGGGCACCGGCCTGCAGGCCCGCTACAGCAGCGCGTCGGCCTTCACGCTGGTGGAAGCGGCCGCCAGCGCGCCCGCGCCGCGCGCGCCGGCCACGGCGCCGTCGCCGGCGGCGGTGACGCGCTATGCCGGCGTCCTGCAGAACACCGTGACGCGCGCGTTGTGCCAGTGGACCGGCGCGCAGTTCGGCCGCTACCGCGCCTCGCTGCAGCTGTGGATCGGCCGCAATGGCGTGGTGCGCCAGGCGCGGGTGCTGTCGGGCACCGGCGACGCGCGCCGCGACGAGGCGCTGGCCGGCGTGCTGTCCGGACTCATCATGGATGCGCCGCCGCCGGCCGACCTGCCGCAGCCGGTGACCATCGTGCTGGCGCCGCGGCCCGATCCGCGGACCGATTGCCGGCTGGCCGGCGCCGCGGGCTGAACCGCATGTCCATGACCGGCGACGCCCTGCGCAACCTGTTCCTGTCCAAGTACCAGGAATTCCGCAAGCGCCTGCGCATCCGGCTGGGGTCGGAAGACCTGGCCAACGACGCCATGCAGGAGGCCTGGCTGCGGGTCGACAGCCTGGCCGAGACCGCGCCGGTCGAGTATCCGGCCGCCTATCTCTTCAAGATCGCCTCGAACATCGCCGAGGACCAGCGCCGCGCCAATGCCCGCATCCTGTCCATGGCCGAGATCGAGGAGCTGTACGACATGGCCGACGAGGCCGCTGGCCCGGCCCAGGTGGCCGAGGGCCGCGAGCAACTGGCGGCGCTGGAGGCGGCGCTGGCCGAGCTGCCGCGCCGGCGCCAGGCGATCGTGATCGCGGCGCGGGTCGACGAGGTGCCGCACCGCGAGATCGCCGAGCGTTTCGGCATTTCGGTGCGGACCGTGGAAAAGGAATTGCGCGCGGGGCTGGAGCACTGTTGCGGGAAATTGGAAAAAAAGTATGTCCAGCGCTACGGTCCCCAGGCCCGGGAAACGTCTTAGACCCATGACGACCCTCTTCAGACGCTCCCGCCCCGGCGGCGACCCCGCGGCCGCGCTCCAGCGCGAGGCCCAGGCGTGGGTCGTGCGGCTGGCCTCGGGCCAGGCCAGCGTGGCCGATGGCGAGGCCTTCCGCCGCTGGTGCGCGCAGAGCGCCGAGCACGCGCGCGTCTTCAAGGAAACGCGCGGCGCCTGGCAGCAGCTGGCGCCGGCGGCGCGCCAGTTGCAGGCCGCGCAGGCGCGCCGCGCCCGCGTCGCGCGGCCGGCGCGGCGCGCGTTCCTGGGCGGCGCGGTGGCGGCCTGCGGCGCGTGGCTGGCGTTCAAGCCGCCGCTGGGCCTGTGGCCGGCGGTGGACGAATTGACCGCGGATGTGCGCAGCGGCACCGGCGAACAGCGCCGCGTGGCGCTGGCGGGCGACGCCAGCGTGCAGCTCAATACCCAGACCCGCATCAACCTGTCGCGCAGCGGCCCGGCGCAGCAGATCGATCTGCTGGCCGGCGAGGTCGAGCTGCTGACGTCCGGCCAGCTGGTCAGCCTGACGGCGGGCGCGGGTCGCGTCAGCGCCACCTCGGGGTGCGTCAACGTGCGCTACACCGATGGCCTGGTGCGCGTGACCTGCCTGGAGGGCAGCGCCCGCGTCGCGCTGCGCAAGGACTCCATTGAATTGACGGCCGCGCAGCAGGTGGTGCTGGGCGCCGGCGGCGCCAGCGGGCCGCAAAGGGTGGACCCCGACCAGGTCACGGCGTGGCGCCGCGGCGTGCTGGAATTCAACAATGTGCCGCTGGCGCAGGTGGTCGACGAGATCAACCGCTATCGCCCCGGCCGCATCGTGTTGGTGAGCGACCGGCTGGCGGGCAGCCTGGTGCAGGCGCGCTTTTCGCTGGACCAGCTGGCCGACGCCGCGCAACTGATCCGCGATGCCTATGGCGCCCAGGTCACGTCGCTGCCGGGCGGGATCGTGCTGCTGAGCTGAGCGCCGTCGCGCGCATTGTCCCAAACGTGAAATATGAATTTTTTGTGAAAAGGCGCAGTCGATGACGCTTGAAGCGGTCTAGGCACCCATGCGCAGAACTGCCCGGTCCGCGTCGCCGTTTTTTCCGGCGTGCCGGTCCTGGCGCTGCAGATGCCAGATCCGATTCCACGAAGGAAAAGCCGTCATGCCCAGCCGTAATCACGCCCTCGTTTCCCGCAATCCCCAGCGGCGTTCGCGCCGTCCGGCCTGGCGCCTGGCGCCGCTGACCCAGGCGTTGGCGGTGTTGCTGGTGGCGGGGGGCGGGCATGGCGCGGCGCAGGCCCAGGCGCGGGCGTTCAGCCCGGGCTGGTTCGCCGACAAGGGGGCGGTGCAATCGACGGCGCAGCGCACCGGCCGCATGCCCGACGGCAGCCTGGCCGGCATCGGCAACACGGCCCGCCAGCAGGCGCAATCGCGCCAGCAGCTGCAGCGCTCGCTGGACAACCTGAACCGCACCGCGGCGGCGGTGGCCGCGCAGCAGGCGGCGCAGGCGGCGGCGCGCGCGGCCGCCAATGGCGCGGGGGTGCCGGACGGCCTGGCGCAGGGCGGCCTGTGGATCGCCGAAGGCGCGCAGGCCAAGTGGGAAGGCGCCAAGAAGCCGACCACCGGCGCCGAGGGCGGACGCCAGCTGGTGACGATCGAGCAGACGCAATCGCGCGCCATCCTGAACTGGGACACGTTCAACATCGGTCGCAACACCACGCTGCAGTTCAAGCAGGGCGCCGACGACGCGGTGCTGAACCGGGTAGTGGGCGCGTCGGCCCGGCCCAGCCAGATCCAGGGCGCGATCAAGGCCGACGGCACGGTGCTGGTGGTCAACCAGAACGGCGTGATCTTCAGCGGTACCAGCCAGGTCAACGCGCGCAACCTGGTGGTCGCGGCCGCGACCATGACGGATGCGCAGTTCCGCGAGCGCGGCATCTACGCCGACGCCGACGGCACCATCCCGACCTTCAAGGACGCGCTCGGCAACATCGAGGTGCAGGCCGGCGCGCGCCTGTCCACGGCCACGCCCGGCAGCGCCACGCGCGGCGGTGGCTATGTGCTGCTGGCCGGCAAGGAAGTCCGCAACGCCGGCGAGATCAGCACGCCGCAGGGCCAGGCGCTGCTGGCGGCGGGCGACAGTTTCATCATCCGCCGCGGCCAGGGATCGGACAGCAACATCGCCTCCACCACGCGCGGCAACGAGGCGCAGACGACCGGCGCCGGGCTGGTGCGCAACACCGGCCTGATCCAGGCGCCGCAGGGCGACATCACCCTGACCGCGCAGCGCGTGGAGCAGGCCGGCGTGCTGGTGTCGACGACGTCGGTGGACGCGCGCGGCACCATCCACCTGGACGCGCGCGGCGCTGGCGCGGCCGTGACGCTGAGCGAATCCGCCATCAGCGCCATCCTGGTGGACGCCAGCCTGACGACGGCGCTGGACGGCCAGCGCGGCAGCCTGCTGCAGCCGGCCGTGGGCGGCAACACCGCGCTCATCCCCGGCGACGAATTCCGCCGCGACCTGTCGCTGCTGCGCATCAGCAGCCAGGGCACGGTGGACTTCCAGGGCGGTTCGCTGTCGCTGGCCACCGGCGGGCAGGTGGCGGTCAAGGCCGATGGCCGCGCGCTGGTGCGCGACGGCGCGCGCATCGACGTGGGCGGCGCGGTCGGCGTGATCGTGTCGATGGAGTCCAACAACCTCAAGATCAACCTGCAGGGCAACGAACAGCGCGACGCCCCGATCAACCGCGACAGCAAGCTGCTGAACAACAGCGACGTCTGGCTCGATCGCCGCGACCTGGTGCGCCTGGCGGCGGGCAGCGGCGGCAACGATGCCGACCGCTGGTACACGGCCGGCGGGCTGCTGGAAGTGGGCGGTTACCTGGGCACGCTGGGCGTGCCGGTGAGCCACTGGCTGGCGCAGGGCGGCGTGGTGCGCTTCGATGGCGCCGAGGTGGTGACGCAGGCCGGCTCGGCCATCAACCTGTCGGGCGGCACGCTCGACGTGCAGAGCGGCGAGATCCGCCAGAGCTGGCTGCGCGGCGAGGACGGCCGCCTGTACCTGGCCGATCGCGCGCCGGGCGACCTGCTCTATACCGGCCTGTACCAGGGCTACGAGGCGGTGTCGCGACGTTGGGGCGAGAACGCCACGCGGCGCTTCTACAACCCGCTGATCGCGCCGCCGACCCGCTACGAGTCGGGCTACACCGTGGGCCGCGATGCCGGCACGCTGGTGGTCTCGACCCGCAACGCGGTGCTGGACGGCGACCTGATCAGCGACACCTACCAGGGCGACCGCCAGACGCGCGCGCCGGTGACCGGCCAGGACGGCTACAGCCAGTCGCATCGCAACGCGGCGCGCGCGGCGCAGTTCGTGGTGGGCGCCTACAAGCCGTTCTACGACACCGCCGGCAACTTCCTGCGCTACCAGCTGGGCGCGACCGGCACGGCCGCCGATGTGGCGGTGGGCAAGGGCCTGGCGGGCCGTTCGGCCGGCCTGGAACTGGCCGATGCGCTGCCGGCGGACCTGCGGGGCAAGCTGTTCCTGGACGCCGACCGCCTGAACGGCTTCGGCCTGGGCGCGGTGCGCATCGCCGCCGGCCGCAGCCTGAGCGTGGACGCCACCCTGCGCAGCGCCGATGGCGGCGAGATCACGCTGTATGCGCCCACCATCGATATCAACGCCGACCTGGTCAGCCGCGGCGGCCTGATCCAGGCCGGCAATACGCTGCGCCAGCCCGGCGCGGCGGGACGCGTCGACGAGGTCGCGCTGGAGCCGGCCGCCGGCGCCCGCGCCGCGCTGCGCGTGGCGGGCGGCGTGGCGCTCGATGCCCGCGGCGTGTGGAGCAACCTGAAGCAAGACCCGGCCGCGCAGCGCGGCCTGGCGCTGGTCGATGGCGGCCGCGTGCTGCTGCGCGGCACCGGCGACGTGACCCTGGCGGCGGGCAGCGCGATCGATGTGTCCTCGGGCGGGGCGTTGCTGACGACCGGCGCGGTGCAGGGCGGCCGCGGCGGCAGCGTGACGCTGGAGGCCAACGCGCTCGGCGGCCAGACCGCATCGGGCGGCAGGCTGTCGCTGGGCGCCGCGGTGCGCGCCTACGGCATGAGCGGCAGCGGCGCCCTGAGCGTCGCCAGCGGCGGCGTCATCGTCCTGGGCGGCCCGGCCGATGGCCTGCCTGCCGGCGCCTTGCGGCTGGACCCGGCGCTGTTCCAGTCCGGCTTCGCCAGCTATGACGTCAATGGCCATGCCGGGCTGCGCGTGGCCGACGGCGCGGCGATCGAGGTGGCGATGCCGGCCTGGCGCATGCGGCGTGAAAGCGGCCCGCTGCCGCCGACGGGCGCCGACCCGGCCGAGGCGCTGCAGTTGTGGACGCCGCCGCTCTACGCGGAAGATCCCAAGCGCGGCAAGCTGACCCAGCGCGGCGGCGCCAGCCTGGCGCTGCGCTCGGACCGCGCGACCGTCGGCGGCGTGCTCGAGATCGGCGAGGCCGCGCGGGTCGCGGTGGATCCGGGCCAGTCGATCCGCCTTGTCGGCGGCGACCAGATCACCGTGCTGGGGCGCCTGGTGGCGCCCGGCGGCCTGATCTCGATCCTGGATACGCGGGTGGATTCGCAGCAGAACTACACCCCCAAGGCCAACGGCCGTTCGGTGTGGATCGGCGAGCGCGCGGTGCTGGACGTGGCCGGCGACAGCCATGTCGCGCTGGCCACCGACGGCCGCCGCTACGGCGTGGCGCGCGCCGGCGGCAACATCGAGATCGGCGGCATGCTGGACTGGGAGGTCGACGCCTACGCCCCGCGCCGTCCGATGGACCGGCACCTGATCCTGCGTCCCGGCTCGCTGCTGGACGCATCCGGGGCGCAGGCGCTGGTGGACCTGCCCGGGCGCGGCGCCACGCTGCTGGCCTACAACGGCGGCAGCATCGTGCTGGCGTCGGCCAACAGCCTGTACCTGGACGGCGACCTGCGCGCCGCGGCGGGCGGAGCGGGCGCGGTGGGCGGCACCCTGGGCGTGGCGCTGTCGCCCGCCTTCTATCTGAGAAGCCTGGCCGAGGCCGAGGTGCTGACGCCACGGGTACTGACGCTGGCGCAGCGCCAGGGCGCCCCGTTGCTGTCCGCCGATCTGCGTCCGGGCGAACTCGGCGGCAACCTGCGCTATGGCGTCGGCGGCCTGGGCGTGGACCAGGTCCAGGCCGGCGGTTTTGGCAACCTGGCGTTGTTCGCGTCGATGCGGGCCGAGAACAGCCTGACGCTCGCCATGCCGCAGAGCCTGCGCCTGTCGGGCCCGCTGATGCTGGGCCAGAACGCGCCCGCGGGCAGCCTGGTGCAGCTGTCGGCCCCGTACATGTTCCTGAATCACGCGGCCTATGCGCCGCCGGTGGGATCCGACAGCGTGGTGCAAGTCGGCGTGGTGGCGCCGGAGTGGCTCAAGCGCGGGCATCGCCTGGTGCTGGACGCCGGCATGATGGATCTGCGCGGCATGCGCGACTTGCTCAGCTTCGATGATGTCCAGGTCAACCTGACCGGTGACCTGCGCCTGACAGGCGTGTCCATGGGCCAGGACTTCAATGGCAATACGCTGCTGGCCGCGCCCAACCGCCTGACCATCACCGCGGCCCAGATCTACCCCACCACCCGCGGCGGCGGCGGGATTGCCGCGGGCGAATACTACGGGCAGGGGGGCGGCAGCGCGGTGAAGAATCCGGATGCGGTGCTGACGATCCGGCGCGCCACGGAGGGCATGCCCGACATGCCGTATTCCGCCTTCGGCGCGGTGACGTTGTCGGGGCCCAATATCATCCAGGGCGGCGTGGTGCGCGCGCCGCTCGGCTCGATTCTGTTCATGGGGCCCGAAGGCGCGCCGTCCAGCGTGCGCTTCCTGGCCGGCAGCGTGACGTCGATCAGCGGCCAGGGGATGGTCATGCCCTATGGCGGCACCACCGACGGCATCAAGTACCTGTACGGCGGGCAGGAGATCCGGACCAGCGGCGTGGGCGGCAATGACACGAACGGCGCGCCATCCCGCATGATCCAGATCAACATGAAATCCGTCGTGGCCGAGGCCGGCTCGCTGCTGGACCTGTCCGGGGGCGGCGAACTGACCGGCGCCGCGTTCGTGCGCGGACGCGGCGGCTCGGTGGACGTGCTCAAGTACGCCATGGCGGACGCCAATCCCGGCTTCGGTTTCAGCAAGTCCGGCAATGCCGTCTATGCCATCGTGCCCGGCTTCGGCGGCGACTATGCGCCGGCCACCAAAGACGCCGCCATGCCTGCGTACGGCCAGCGCGTCACCATCGGCGCCGGCGTGCCGGGCTTGCCGCCCGGCACCTACACGCTGTTGCCCGCCAATTTCGCCATGCTGCCGGGCGCGTTCCGCGTCGAGGCCGGTGCGCCGGGCGTGTTCGACGCCGCGCAGGCCGCGCCGACCCGCGGCGGTTCCTGGGTGACCACGGGCCGGATGACGGCGCCGGGTGTCAACCCGGGCGCGGTGCCCGCCAGTCAGCTGCTGGTGACGCCGGGCGACGTGGTGCGGCGCCATGCGCAATACAACGAGACCTCGTACAACGCCTTCCTGGTGGCCAACGCGGCGCGCACCGGCACGCCGTTGCCGATGCAGCTGGCCGACGCGGGCATGCTGCGCCTGAAGCTGACGCCGGGCGCGGGCCGCGAAGGCACGCCGGCCCTGTCGTTCGGCGGCGTGGCGCGCTTCTCCGCGGCGCCGGGCAGCACCGGCGCGGGCGGCACCCTGGCCGTGGACGTGCGGGGCGGCGGCCTGGAAATCCTGGGTCCGGGGCAGGCGCCGGCCCTGGCGGGCCCTGGCGTGGCCGTCTCCGCGGACGCGCTCAACGCCTTGCGTCCGGCCCGCATGGTGCTGGGTGGCGTGATAGGCGCCTCCACCCAAGCCGATTCGCTCGGCGCGATCAGCCTGGCCGGCGACGCCCAGCGCGTGCTGGTGCGCGGCGGCGCCAGCCTGTATGCGCCGGAGATCGTGCTGTTCTCACCCGACAACGGCAATATCACCATCGAGCAGGGGGCCGTCCTGTCCACCGTCGGGCTGGGACCGGCGCCGCAGGACGCGCGTGGCGGCTATTACTATTCGGTCCAGACCAACGGCGCGTTGGTCCTGTCCAACGGGCTGGTCAACCTGCGACCGCCGACGCAAGACGGCCGCGTGGCCATCGACATCGGCGCCTGCCCGGGCATCTGCTCGGGAACCACGCGCCTGGTGTCGGAAGGCACCCTGGGCGCGGCCACCAACGGCGCCTTCACTTTGCGCGACAACGTCGAGTACGGTACGCGCAACCTGATGCTGAGCGTGTCCGGCCTGAACCTGGGCTCGCCGCAGGCGCTGGCCCAGGCCGCGGCACAAGGACAATTGCCGCCCGGACTGGCGCTGGACCAGGATGCCCTGGCGCGGCTGCTGCGCGGCAATACGGCGTTGGGCGCGCCCGCGCTGGAAAGCCTGATCTTCAACGCCGCCGAATCCATCAACGTGTATGGCGCGGTGACGCTGGACACCCGCGCCGCGGCCGGTCCCTCGGCCTTGCGGCGCCTGGTGCTGGGCGCGCCGGCCGTGTATGGCTATGGCGCGGCGGGCGACACGGCGCGCATCAGTGCGTCGGAATTCGTCTGGGCCGGCTCGGTCAGGGCCGCGACGGCCGGCAACGCGCCGTTGGGCTACGACCAGCCGGCGGCGCCGGGCGGCGCGGTGCTGGATCGCCTGGGCGACGGCAGCCTGACCATCGCGGCCGATGTCATCCGTTTCGATTACTCGCCCTACACGGTGCCGGCCTCGCTGGTGCCGGCCAACCGGCTGGCGCTGGGCTTTGCCGCGGTCAACCTGGAGGCCGCCCAGATGATCACGGGCGCGTCGACCGGCAGCCTGCACGTCTATCACAAGCAGAACGGCTATGTGGCGGGAGAAGGCTGGCGCTACCAGGGCGGCGATCTGACGCTGCGCACGCCGCTGTTGACCGGCGAGGCGGGCGCGACGCTGGCGTTGCGCGCCGGCGGCGCGCTGGCGCTGACGGGCACCGGCGCCGTGGCGCCCGCCCGCGACGTGCTGGGCGCCACGCTCGATCTGAAGGCGCAGCGCGTCACGCTGGATTCGACCGTGGCGCTGCCGTCGGGCAAGCTGACCGTCAAGGCCGATGGCGACATCACCTTGGGCGCGGGCGCGCGCATCGACCTGGCGGGACGCGCCTTCACGGCGTTCGATGCCACCCGCTACAGCTGGGGCGGCGACCTCGAACTGAACAGCGTGGCCGGCAACATCGTCCAGGCCGCCGGGTCGGTCATCGACCTGTCGGCGCGCAACCAGCGCGGCGGCCGCATGCAGGCCTCGGCGCTGGGCGTGGCCGGCGGCCACGTGGCGCTGGACGGCGTCATTCTGGGCGGGGCCAGCGGCGAGCACGATGCCGGCGGCACGCGCGTGCCCTATGACGGCGCCGAGATCATGCTGCGCGCGCAGACGCTGGCGGATTTCGCCGGGCTGAATCAACGCCTGAACCAGGGCGGCGTCACCGGCGCCCGCCGCTTCCAGCTCAAGCAGGGCGACCTGGTGGTGGGCGACGAGGTGCGCGCGCGCGTGGTCGAGATCAGCGTCGATGGCGGCAGCCTGACCGTCAATGGCCGTATCGACGCCAGCGGCCGCCAGGTCGGCAGCATCCGCCTGGCGGCGCGCGACGATCTGCGCATCAACGGCCTGCTGGACACGCATGGCGCACGCCTGCGCCTGGACAGCTACGGCAAGGCCATCGACGCCGCCAACCGCGCCATCATTGAACTGACCTCGCGCGACGGCACGCTGGTGCTGGACGCCGGCGCGCGCTTCGACCTGCGCGCCGGCACCGACGACCCGAGCCGCCTGGCCGGCCGCCAGCTCGGCACGCTCGACCTGAATGCCCGCCGCCTGGGTGGCGGCGGCGAGCGCGGCGCCATTGCCGGCTCCGGCGACGGCGCCAACGACGTGGCCATCCGCATCACGGGCACGCCGCAGATCCTGGGCGCCAAGACCGTGGCGGTGAATGCCTTCCGCCGCTATGACGACGCGCCGCTGGCGCCCAAGCCCGACGTCAGCGGCAAGACGCCGCAGCTGATCACGCAGGCCTACCTGGACGGCATCGACGGCGAGAGCGTGGCCTTCATGAACGCCGCGCTCGGCAATGGCGCGCTGACCGCCCGGCTGGCGGCGCTGGGCCCGTACCACTTGCGGCCCGGCGTCGAGATCGTCAGCGCCACGCCCGATGGCAATCTGGCGGTATCGGGCGACATCGACCTGTCGAACTACCGCTACGGCCCCAACGCCAACCGCACGGTGGCCGCGCTGCGCGGCTACGGCGAGCCCGGCAAGCTGGTGCTGCGCGCCGGCGGCGACCTGGCCATCCACGGCAGCCTCAACGACGGCTTCGCGCCGCCGCCCGAGACGATCGACGACAGCGGCTGGAAGCTGGTCGAAGGGCGTTTCCTGGGCAATGGCCAGACGCCGTTCGGCGAAGACCTGGTGGTGCCCATCGATGGCGTTCAACTGGAAACGGGCACCGTCTTCCCGGGCGGCCGGGCGCTGAACTACGACCTGCCGGCACAGGCCGCCACGCTGCCGGCCGGCACCGTGCTGCCGATGGCGGCGACACTGAACGGCCCGTTGGCCCTGCCCGCCGGCCTGGTGCTGACCGGCGACCTGACGCTGGCCGACGGCCGCGTGCTGCGCGCCGGCTCGGTGCTGCAGGAGGCGCTGACGCTGGGCGCGGGCGCCCGCCTGGGCGTGGGCTTCACGCTGCGCAGCGAGGCGGCGCTGCAGGCCTTCACCTGGCCCAAGGGCGTGCCGCTGCCGGCGGCGCTCAAGGCCAGCGCGCGCCTGGATCTGGCGCGCGGCTCGCTGATCCCGTCGCAGACTTTCATCGAACTGCCGGGCCATCAACCCATCAACCTGCGTCCCGTCGGCCCGGATGGTCGGCAGGGCCGCAACTGGGCCCTGGCGCCGATGCTGGGCGAAGGCGCCAGCGCCTGGAGCGTGATGGCGGTGGCGGGTGCGGACCTGACGGCGGCCGACATGGCGGCGCGCCGGCCGGACGGGCAGGGCGACATCATCCTGGCCGACACGCACTACGGCCGGCTGGCCTATGGCAGCAAGACCACCACCAACGTATTCATCGGCGAGCGGGTGCTGACGCAGCTCGCCATCGACGAGCTTGAACTCGATCCGTCGTTGCTGGGCACGCCCGTCAAGCCCATCGCCGACGGGTACGAGATGAGCGAGGATACGTTCTGCAATAGCACCGGCTATTGCGAGGCGGGCAAGCGCAAGCTGACGGCGGCGGGTTCGCTCTACTGGTTCGGCGACGAGTCGGGCAAGGGGCGCTACGTGGCGGAGCTGGAGGTCGAGTGGGGCGTTTCCGAGGCGGAATTCTGCGAGGCGGTCAGCTATTGTGAAGGCGGCGGCCGCACCGAGACCACCGTCACGCGCGAGTACCGCTACGCCGACCGCACGCCGCTGTTCAGCGTGCTGCGTACCGGCACGGGCGACCTGTCGCTGCTGGCCGGGCGCGACGTCGGCATGGCGTCGGTCTACGGCGTGTACACGGCCGGCACGCAGTCATCGCTGGGGGCGTCGCTGGACGCGCGCTTCAACCTGCCGCGCGGCACCACCGCCGACGACGCCGTGCTGGGCACCGTCCAGTACGACGGCAAGTACGACGCGGCGCTGGCCGCCTACCGCGCCTGGTATCCGGACCAGGGCGGCAACCTGACCGTGGCGGCGGGCCGCGACATCTATGGCGACGCATGGGCCAAGACCGCCATGAACGCCCAGCGCTACGGCAGCCCGGACGTCGAATACCCCAAGTACCCCAGCGCCGCGCTCAGCAACTGGCTGTGGCGCCAGGGCAGCGTGGGCACGCCGGGGGTGACGGACATCGCTTCGAGCTGGTGGATCAACTTCGGCACGTACGCCAGCAATTCGTCGACCAACGGGGAACAGCCGCGGGTGGTGGGCTTCACCGGCTTCGGCACCCTGGGCGGCGGCAATCTCAGCATCAGCGCCGGGCGCGATGCCGGCGTGCGCGATCCGCGCGGCGACGCGCTGCTCAACAACAATCTGGCATCCGGCCGTTCGCAGGCCCTGGTGGCCGTGGTGGCCGGCACTGGCCGGGTGGTCGGCGGCGACCTGGTGCTGACGGGCGGCGGCGACATGGATCTGCGCATCGGTGGCGCGTACAACCCCAATCTGCGCGCGATGCAGCAGACCGACGGCAGCGCTGGCACGGGCACCGGCTATGCCGGCAACTTCGAGGATGTCGATCTGAACGGGCTGCTGGTCAATCTGCGCGGGCAACTGGCGTTGACGGCGGGCCGGGTGGGCGGCATCGCGCTGACCTATGGCGACGGCGCGCGGCTGCGGGCCCCCGACCAGTCCGCGGTGGGCGGCGGCCGCCCCATGGGCGGGCCGCGCCTGCTGCTGGGCGATGCCGTGGCGTCGTTCGACACGCGCGGCGACCTGGTGCTGGCCGATGCGCCGGACCCCGGCCGCGTGCGCCAGATCAATACCAGCCCCTATACCCAGGGCAGCCTGGCCAAGGGCGGCGGCGCGGAAAGCTGGTTCACGCTGTGGACGCCAGGCACGGCCATCGAACTGTTCTCGGCCGGCGGCAACGTCACGCCGCTGACCACCAACAACACGTTCCGGCCCGGCACGGACCTGCTGACCGACGATACGATCCGGGCCGGCGCGCAGCGGCAGATCAGTTATGTCTACCCCGCCAAACTCAATGTGACGGCGGCCGGCGGCAACGTCATCCTGGCCGCCACCACGCGCGAAGCGGAAAACACCAATCACGTGCTGCTGCTGGCGCCGTCGGCCGCCGGCGAACTGTCGATGCTGGCCAGCGGCTCGATCTTCGCCGCGGACGCCCATGCGGTGTCGATATCGGGCGCGGACACGCCTCTGCCGACGCCGTGGCGTCCCGGGTTCATGGCCGTCAACGGCGGCGATATGGGCAGCCAGACGATCCTGAACACCTCCGTCGAGGGCAACCGGTTCTGGCAGAACTCGGCCAAGCCCCTGTTCGTGTTCGGACCCAATACCCCGCTCGATGCCGCGCCGCGCCAGACCGAAGGCGAGGTGGCGCGCCTGCATGCCGTGAATGGCGATATTGTCGGCCTGCGCGTCGGCGCCGAGACGCGCATGACGGCGGATGTCTTCCAGGGGCGGCCGCGCACCGTGCTGACCTGGTACGAGGCCGCGCTGCCGGTCTCGGTGCGGGCGGGGCGCGACATCCTCGGGATGGGCGCGCTGGGCCTGCACAGCAACGCCAATGACCTGTCGCAGGTGATCGCCGGGCGCGACATCGTGCAGGCCGACCTGAAGGTGGCCGGCCCCGGCACGCTGCTGGTGCAGGCCGGCCGCAACATCCGCCAGGACGACGTGGCCAGCATCGTCAGCGTCGGCGCCATCGTGCGCGGCGACGCGCGCCCCGGCGCCAGCATCGCGGTGCTGGCGGGCGTCGGGCCGCAGGGCCCGGACTACGCCGGCCTGCTGGCGCGCTACCTGGACCCGGCGCGCGCGCTGGCCGCGGGCCAGACCCTGGGCGCCAATCCCGATCGCGTGGCGCAGTCCTATGCCGGCGAGCTGTCGCTGGCCGGCTGGCTGCGCCAGGCATACGGCTACCAGGGCGACGAGTCGGGCGCGGCGGCCGAACTGGCGCGCCGCCAGGGCATGCTGGATGCCGAGGTGGCGGCCGATCCGGCGCGCAAGCGCCGCGACCTGATGCAGGACTATCGCCAGGAAAGCGAGCTGCATCTGGTCAACTGGCTGCGCCTGCATCATGGCTACGACGGCGGCGAGGACGGCGCGCGCGCCGCGCTGGACGCGCTGGCGTCCCAGCAGCGCGACATCTACGCGCGCCAGCTGTACTTCGCCGAGCTGCGCAAGGGCGGCCGCGAATACAACGAGCAGGACGGTCCGCGCACCGGCAGCTATCTGCGCGGCCGCCGCGCCATCGCGGCGCTGTTCCCGCAGACCGACGCCGAAGGCGCGCAACGCCTGTACCAGGGCGACTTCACCATGTATGGCGGCGCCGGCCTGCGCACGCAGTTCGGCGGCAACATCCAGGTGCTGACGCCGGGCGGGCAGCAGGTGCTGGGCATCGAAGGCGCGGCGCCGCCGGCGACGGCGGGCGTGGTGACGCAGGGCCAGGGCGACATCCAGCTGTACGCGCTGGGCAGCGTGCTGCTGGGCCAGAGCCGCATCATGACCACCTTCGGCGGCCACATCCAGGCCTGGTCGGCCGAGGGCGACATCAACGCCGGCCGCGGCGCCAAGACCACCGTGATCTACACGGCGCCCAAGCGCGTCTACGACGCCCTGGGCAACGTCACGCTGGCGCCGACGGCGCCGTCCACCGGCGCCGGCATCGCCACGCTGGCGCCGATCGCCGAAGTGCCGGCGGGCGACGTCGACCTGATCGCGCCGCTGGGCACGATCGACGCGGGCGAGGCCGGCATCCGCGTGTCGGGCAACGTCAACGTGGCGGCGCTGCATGTGGTCAACGCGGCCAACATCCAGGTGCAGGGCGACAGCAAGGGCATCCCGGTGACGGCGGTGGTCAACACCGGCGCGCTGGCGTCCGCCAGCGCGGCGTCCTCGGCCGCCTCCGGCGCGGCGCAGGACTCGGTGCAGCGCGCCCGCGAGCAATCGCGTCAGAACCAGCCCTCGGTCATCAACGTGCAGATCCTGGGCTATGGCGAGGAACCGCTGGCCGGCGTCGGCGCGGCGCCGCAGCCGCGCGCGGCCGCGCCGTCCTATCGCCCCGACGGCGTGGTGCAGGTGCAGGGCGTGGACAGCGGCGGCTGAGGCCGGGCGTTGCAGGCGGTCGGCAAAAAGCCGGCCGCCTGTCATGCCGCCGTCATCAAGACGGCGCGCGAAAAGCGCACCAGGGCCCGGCGAAAACCGGGCCCTGATTCTTTTCTGCGCAGCTTTTCCCCGGGGCCGCGCTGTTTCATGAAATTTTTCTTACAACGCGCAGTCCGCGCCGTCCGGGAACGTCTAGTAACAAGCAGAAGCTGTAGACGCGGGTATGCGGGCAGAAAGCCGTAACAGGATTGTCGCAAGCGCGCTGCACGGTAGCGGCCGGTGCCAGACCGGCTATCACACAAGGAACTGAGTGCATCGCTATGCATGATTTCGAGAGCAGGGGCGGCGCGCTGCGCGCCATGATGCGCCGGGCGCCGGGCGCGGTCGTGCTGGCCTTGGCCGCGAACGTGGCCGGGGCGCAGCCGGCGCCGGCCGCGCAGGAGGCGCGCCGCGTCAACATCAACGAGTACATCGTGCGCGGCAACACCGTGCTGGACGCGCGCGACATCGAGAAGGCCGTCTATCCCTACCTGGGGCCGGACCGCACGCTGGCCGACATCGAGTCGGCGCGCGAGGCCCTGCAGACGGTCTACCAGGAGCGCGGCTACCAGTCCGTGTACGTCGACCTGCCCGAGCAGCAGGTGGCCGACGGCATCGTGTTCCTGCAGGTCGCCGAGACCAAGGTCGGCCGCGTGCGCGTGGTGGGCGCGAAGCACTATTCGCCGCTGACCATCCGCGACGAAGTGCCGGCGCTGCAGGAAGGCGAGGTGCCCAACTTCAACCAGGTGCAGGCCGAGCTGACCAACCTGAACAAGGGCGCCAGCCGCCAGGTGGTGCCGCTGGTCAAGGAAGGCCGCATCCCCGGCACCATGGACGTCGACCTCAAGGTCGAGGACAAGAACCCGTGGCACGCCAGCCTGGGCCTGAACAACGACTACAGCGCCGACACCACGCGCCTGCGCAGCACGGCGTCGCTGGGCTATGACAACCTGTGGCAGCTGGGCCATTCGGTCAGCCTGACGTTCTTCACCGCGCCGCAGGAAACCGACAACGCCAAGGTCTGGTCCGGCTCGTACTCGATGCCGCTGGACAAGCAATGGAGCCTGCAGTTCACCGGCTACAAGAGCGACAGCAACGTCGCCACCATCGGCGGCACCAACGTGCTGGGCAAAGGCTATTCGTTCGGCATGAGCGCCATCTACACCATGGCGCCGCAGGGCGATTGGTACAACTCGCTGTCGGTCGGGCTGGACTACAAGAAGTTCGACGAGACCACGCGCTTTGGCGGCAATGAAGACCTGATCCCGCTCAAGTACGTGCCGTTCACCTTCTCGTACAACGGCTACCGCTATTCCGAGTCGTCGCAGAGCAGCGTCGGCCTGTCGATCGTCGGCGCCAGCCGTTCGTTCTTCGGCCTGGGCAGCGACTGGAAGGAATTCGACGACAAGCGCTATCGCGCCAGCCCCAGCTTCGCGCTGCTGCGCGGCGACGGCACCCATACGCAGAACCTGTTCGGCGACTGGCAACTGGGCCTGCGCGCCGGCTTCCAGCTGTCGTCGGGCGCGCTGGTCTCGAACGAGCAATTCTCCGCCGGCGGCAGCACCAGCGTGCGCGGCTACCTGGCCGCCGAGCGCACCGGCGATGACGGCTTCCTCGGCTCGGTCGAGTGGCGCACGCCGTCGCTGGCGCGCTGGCTCGGCAGCAATGTCAACGAATGGCGCTTCTACGCCTTCGCCGACGCGGCCACGCTGCGCTTGCGCGATCCGCTGCCCGAGCAGGATGCCAGCTACTCGCTGGCCAGCGTCGGCGTGGGCACGCGCCTGCAGGTGCTGGACTGGCTGTCCGGCTCGCTGGACTGGGGCTATCCGCTCAAGGACGGCCCCAACACCAAGAAACACGATCCCCGACTGAACTTCAGCGTCCGCGCCAGTTTCTGAGCGCGCGCGAAACCGTATTTACCCCGGAGTCCTGACCATGCAACGCTTATTGATGCTCCTACTGACCGTGCTGGCCGGCGTGCTGCCGTCCGCCGCCAACGCCTGGTGGCAACCCGACTGGCAGTACCGCAAGCAGATCACCGTCGACAGCACGCCGCAGGGCGCGCCGCTGGGCGGCGCCGCCGGCCGCACGCCGCTGCTGGTGCGCCTGCACACCGGCAACTTCACCTTCGACGGCATCAACGAGAAGGGCGCCGACATCCGCTTCGTGGCCGGCGATGACCAGACCGTGCTGAACCACCAGCTGGAAGCCTTCGATCCGCTGCTGGGCATGGCGCTGATCTGGGTCGACCTGCCGGAACTGGCCGACGGCCAGCGCCAGGACATCTGGATGTACTACGGCAACCAGAAGGCCCCGGCCTCGGCCAACGGCCAGCTGACGTTCGACCCCAACTACACGCTGGTCTACCACTTCGACGGCGCCGCGGGCGCGCCGCCGCGCGACACCACCGGCAACAGCAACAACGCCCAGACGCCCATGGCCGCCGCGGTCGACGGCGTGATCGGCCGCGCCGCGCAATTGGCCGGCGGCGCGCCGCTGATGCTGCCCGCCAGCCCCTCGCTGGCCGTGCCCGCCGCGGGCGCCTTCACCTTCAGCGCCTGGGTGCGCGCCGACCAGCCGGCCGGCGAGCAGCTGGTGTACGCCCGCCGCGATGCCGGCAACGCGCTGCTGATCGGTATCAACCAGGGCGTGCCCTTCGTCGAAGTGAACGGCCAGCGCAGCCAGCCCGGCCAGTCGCTCACGCCCGCCGCCTGGCAGCACCTGGCCGTCACGGCCGATGGCAGCCGCGTCACGCTGTACGTGAACGGCCGCGCCACCTCGTCGCTGGCCGCCAGCCTGCCGCCGCTGAACACGCCGGCCGCCCTGGGCGGTGACGTGCCGGCGCCGGCCGCGGCCGCCGCGCCCGCCGCCGCCAATGGCGAAGCG